>CAIYQH010000415.1 GCA_903928285.1 uncultured Bacteroidales bacterium | reverse complement strand
AGGCTTGCAGGAATCTTCAGCACAAAGTGTTCATCGACAACCACCTTTTCGGAATAGCCTCCGTAGGTTTGTGTTCCCAGGTGTTTGTCCCTGCTGTTATAGGTGCCCGTAGACCCCGTTAAACAGTATTGTTCCAGATCCTCTTTGCAGCTGGCACATTCCCGGCACGAATCGACCAGGCATCCGACACCGGCAAAATCGCCGACTTTCAGTTTGGTAACAGCGCTTCCGACCCTGGTGACCTTCCCGACAATTTCGTGACCTGGAACGGCAGGATAGATGGTTCCGCCCCAGTCGTTTCTTGCGGTGTGAAGGTCGGAATGACAAACCCCGCAATAGAGGATGTCGATCTCGATATCTTTTGCGGTGACCTCCCGGCGGAGGATGTTCATTTGTTTTAACGGGGCATCAAGTGCTTCCGTTCCAAAGGCTTTTACGTTTTTTGTTTCCATGTTTATGTTACTATTTTAGCGTCAGTTTAATATTTTGTGATTCAACACGTTTCTTACCCATCTATAACTTCATTTAACCATTTTATTGCATTCAACGTCGCTGGATATCCCAGATGGGACAATTGGCAGCAAATCCCCTGCACCCCAACGTGCAAAATTACCAATTCCCCGTCGCCTGTGAAAATGGAAATTCAAAAAATAAATTACCGAAAACACCGTAATGCGAACAGGCAACCCCGGTTTGTCCGGTTATCCCTTAAGTACCATATAATATACCAAACATCTCACGGGCATGATCAGACATGAAAACTTACAACACCCGTCTGCTATAAGTTTAACAAGTCGTATATTTTAGTGCCTGATGCTATAATTTAACAATTGAAATATGCATTCGGCTGAACCTGCAAAAGAGGTAACATAGCACGAAAAAAATCAAACTCCGGATGTTAAAAAAATATTGTGAAAACCTTAACATATTGACAACATCTGTATTGCATTGTATATTGCAGTCTGTTTCCGGGGTTAACAGGTACTACCCTGAAAACCGGAGTCTTTGTTGCTTTCATTTCATCCGCCGGAATCAGCTCTTTTTCATGAAAAATGAAAGACAGAATGCACCTCCCTGGTCATGGTGACCGATGGCGTGGGATTTACCGATACTGCGGCTGCATCCTTCATCAATGAATCGGTGACCAAACTCGATGAACAGCGCCTGGCAGGTCTGCAGGATTTCCAGCAACAGCAGTCGTTCAGAAATCCGATCCTGCAGCAGGAGAAATCGCGTTTAGAGGCAAAGTACGGGAGCGACCATCCGCTGGTCCTGAAAATAGCAACGCGGCTCGGCATGCAGGAACAGGTGAATACAGGATTGAACCAGGAAATCTCAAAGGCCTCCGTGAAAAATGTGCCCTTCGACACCACCTCATGGCGTATACAGGGAAAGGTTTATGATTCAGGGAATAAACCTGTTCAGGGATTCACGGTATTTTTCGGGGATAATGCCGGGAACTGGAATTCGTTTACCGCGAACTCCTGTACTGATGAAACGGGTTACTATTCGCTGACCGTTGATCTCAATATGATGAAAAGGTTAAAAAAGGCTGCCTTGTTTTTATGTGTATCCGACAAAAACAAAAAGCTTGTCTATCCTGGACAGGATGCATATCAACCTGTCAGCGGCGCCATAGAGTATAAAGACATTCTGCTTGGTGATGGGTTATGTGCCGTTCCTCCCTCATCAGAAAAGAAATTTATCCTGTTCGGAATAACCATCCTGAAATGGAAAACCAACTGAACCAGGGGTTACAGATCATCTTTTCCAAAGCTGAATTTACAGGAACGTTCACGCCAGCCTTTTGGACCCCCGCCAGGATAGCTGCATAACCTCATCAACTATTACAGTTTTCATTTTGTTCCCAGAATGCCCTTCCATTTTGCAATAAAGGCACATCCTTCTTTTCCGGGGGAATCGACCTGAATATCACCGAAGGAGACCTTATCTATGAAATACCCTGTCAGATACAAATGATCTGAATCATCAACAGCAATGCCGGTTCCTTTATCATAGCCGGTTCCTCCAACCTGCGTGCCACCCTTCATTTTTCCTTCCGGAGAATATTCCGCCAAGAAGATGTCCCAATCTCCGATGTGATTTATTCTGGATCGACCGAACGAGAAAGAGAGATTGAAATTCCCTGTCAGAAAAATATTCCCTTGCTTATCTGTTATCATTGACTCGGAATGTTCGTTTCCCTTGCCACCGGTTTGTGTGGCCCAGAGAATTCTACCAGCCTTATCATATTTAACAAGGAATATATCATCTGATCCTTTACTTTTCAACAGTTTTTGGTCGAATACGGCAATGCCGGAAAAGCTACCGGTGATCAAAATGTTCCCGGAGGAATCTACGACAACAGCATTTAATTTGTCCTCCCCGACAGCAGAACCACCTTTTTTCAACCATTGGATTTCACCGTCTGTACTGTACTTGGCCAGGAAAATATCATTCGTGCCAAGGCTTTCTATGAATTTTTTATCAAACCCGGCCTTCCCTTCAAAGGTACCTGCCACAAATACATCTCCTGATTTATCGGCATTTATTTCAGCAACGTGGCTCGTCCCTTCCCCTTTGCCGATTCGCCCCCAGCACAAATCGCCGTTGCCTGTATACTTATATATGAAAACATTCCATTTCCCTGTGGATTTGTAGTCCTTCCCCGCTATCTTTACCTGACCGTGAAAAACGCCCGTTACATAAACATTCCCTTTGCTGTCGGTACAAACCGAATTTCCATAATCGTCATTGACTCCCTCCTGCTTTTTCAACCATAACAGGTTCCCATTTGGATCATATTTAGCCAGGAAGAAATCCCTGTTGCCTTCACTTTTCAGATGGATACCCGAAAAGTCAGCATCTCCTGAGACATATCCTGTTATATAGATATTTTTTCCGGCATCAATAGCAATCCCATAGGCCTCATCAGACTCTGATCCTCCCGCCTGTTTTACCCATTTCAGATCCCCGTTTGTGTTGATCTTTGCAAGAAAGATATCATTAAACCCCCTTGAATGCAGGGTTTGCCCTCCAATGAATAAAGTGTCTGAAAATCTTCCGGAGAGATAACTATTACCCGATTTGTCAACAACCATTGCATTGACATTACAGATCCCGCTGCTATATATTTTCCTCACCCATTCCCATTGATAATTCTGACATTCTGAATGACTGAGGAAAAACAGAAAAAACAAACTTAAAATAACAAAAATTCTGGCTGGCTGGTTCATATCGCTACATATTTGGGGTTAATACGAAAAGCAGATAATATGTAACGCAAAGTGATTTTTCAAATTATTATCCTGTGAAAAAAATTATACAACATCCCCCTTGCAAAAAGGGTTGTTCAATAAGTGGAAAATGAAGAAGGCGCTAACTTTCTCAGATTTGCAGCAATGGCAATTATCCCTGTTTTTGTTTGATATCGTAAGCCATTAACGCGTTATTATGCCGGAGGTACAGGATGCCGTTGCGGATGGCCGGATGAGCCCAGAAGGGGCCCTGTGACCCCTGCTTTACCTGAAAGCTGCTTACCAGGTCGAATTTCCCGGGATTTGCTTTGAGGAGCCCCACATTTCCATTTTTTTCATCGTATATATAGAGCATCCCTTCGGCTGAAATGATGGAACCTTTGCAGTTCCAGTGTTCTTCCCACATTTTTTTCCCTGTTTTCCAGTCGATGCAGCACCAGTTCCCGTTGCTGTTGTTCAGCCAGTTTGACCCATAAATAAATCCGTTCACCAGCACCACGCCCCCGTGATGGACATCGAGTACGGTGTCGGTCCAGGCGACGGTGGCGCTTTTGCCGTTACCGGAAATCTTAATCATCATGCCCCCTGTATTATAGCCGCCGGTTACATAAACCATGCTGTCGTGATACAGGGGAGTCACACATTTGATTAGGTCCCACTTTGGGTTGTACGACGCAGGACGGACGTGCTCCACAGTCCAGAGTATATCGCCATTTGCGGCATCCACCGCAAAAACATGACCCAGGGAGACGTTAATGATGTTTTTCTTACCCGCAAAATCGATGAGGATAGGCGACACATAAGCCGGTTTGTCGTTGAGGCTTGCCGATTTCCAGATAAGTTTTCCTGAAGTTTTATCGAGGGCAATGGTCATAGTTTCGGGTCCGCCGGGGGAGAAATACAGCTTATTCCCATCAATCAGGAGCGATTCGGCGATGCCCCATTTGCCATAGGTGCCTTTATGGAGTTCGCTGGCTTTGTACGACCAGACAATTTGACCGGTGTTTCCATCGATGCATGCAACATCTCCCAGCCCGCTTGAAGTAAAAAGGTAATTGCCTTCCACGGTGGGGGTTGCCCTGCTTTCGGGAAACGATTCATTCCAGGCCCGCCCAATGACCGTTTGCCACAGCAATCTGCCATTCAGGTCCAGCGCAAAGAGTACATCTACCGAATCCTTGGTGCCTGTGGTGTAAATGGTGTTTTTGCCGAATGATACCGAGGAGTAGCCTTTGCTGAGTTCCGTGTTACACCACAGGAGGGCTGGCCCTTCGGCAGGCCATGATGTTAAAAGTCCCGTTTCTGAAGAGACACCGGTGCGGTTAGCTTCACGCCATTCACTGATCTTTTGTGCCCGGAGGAAAACGGGAAGAATTACAAGGAGGAGGACGGGCATCATCAGGTTTTTCATATAGCTGGTTTTGCAGAATGTCAGGTAAAAGATGAAATTAAATCATCGGTCAGATGATGGATTATCGCCAGGATCATGATGGCAAGAAGCGAACAGGATGGAATTGAATAATGCGTAAAAAATAACGCCAGCCTGGTTTTCCAGCATTGATTCAACACCTATATTCACAGCGAAAATAATAAGAAACAAAAAGTAAACAAAATCCTTCCGCTGAAATGCATGTACTGCAGGGGCAACCAGCATAAAAACAAGGGCCATAAAGCCAAAAACACCGATTGAAATAAAGGTCTGTAAATACTGGTTATGCGCATTCAATTTCTCAGCCAGGATTTTGGTAAGATTATTTGCTTTATACTTTTCCATCAGGGCATCTTTAACATCACCGGTTCCAACGCCGAACAGCGGATGTTCCCTTATGAGTTCAAAGGAGGATTTCCAAATCAGGATTCTTTGTGCCGTACTTTTAGGATCCTTTCCTTTTGTATCCAGCGACTGAATATCACTGCCGGCTTCCTTAAATCGTTTACCCAAATCAGGGAACAAGGTCAGACCGGCATAGATCAGCAATGGGATCATCAGCAGACCTAATCCCCATCTCCAGTTATGCTTAAAAATTATGAGCAAACCGGAATAAACAATGATTACCATTATCAGGGTGAGCAAGCCGGCTTTGGAATTCAGCAAGACAATAAATACTGAAAAGTAAAGTAACAGGAGGATGGTTCCTGTTATCTGATACCGGTTAAAAACAGCGTATCCCTCCATAAACCAGTAAGCGAGGATTGCAATCGCAACTGTTAAGTACATGGCAAGGTAACTCGGATGAAAATACCATGAAAGCTGCTCATAATAGAAGGCGCTACCTGCATCATTAACAACCAGATTATACAGCGCGTGAGCGTAGAAAAATATGGTGGCGGTGAAGCATCCGACAATGAAACTGAAGAGAATAGCAGTAATTTTTTCCTTTTGAAGCGAAATGGAATCCGCTGTAGAAAATATCAGAGGAAAAAGAAATATTGAAAATTTTACCTCGACGTCAAACAGACCATAATTCATATTGGATGAATAACATAATCCGATTAAATATAGAATGTATAGTACGGAAAATGAAAAAATGGCGCTTCGTTTTTTTTCTTTAAATAACAGGAAAAATGTTTTAAGATAAGTCCCGTCAATCAACCAGTTCAGGCAAAGTAATAAAATTAACGGGGGTAATAGTCGTCCGTAAACAGGAATAAAAAAAACAATCAATAGCAAAAGAAAGTGAAATATCTTCTGATGAATGATCTTCCATTTATGTGTGTGATCCATCTACGTTTGATTTTTGATGATCTTCCCTGGACAACTTTTTTTACAAAAGTAAGAAGATTTGAAACCAAACCCGGTTTCAGGGGCTTTTGAGTTGGTATTTAGTTTATTTTTGTAAATTACCTATTCGTATTATTTCAGATATACAGTCCGATTGCAGTAGTAAAGGATCAACATGCTTTTGTCCGGGCTGAAAATATCTCAGTATTTATATAGAGCAACCCCCGGGTCATGGATGGATTAACGGTAATTATTATAACATACGAGGAAGAAAAGAACATCGGCAAATGTCTTGAAGCCCTTCAGGGTCTTGCTGATGAGATTCTGGTGGTAGATTCTTTTTCAAAAGATAAAACTGTTGAAATTTGCAAATCTTACCGATGTTCCGTTATCCAAAGGAAGTTCATAGGTTTTGCAGATCAGAAGCAGTTTGCCGTCGATGAGGCAAAAAACGACTGGATCCTGTCGGTGGATGCCGATGAGGTGATCACAAATGAATTAAAAATTGAAATAGCGGACTTGCTTCGGCAGGACAAACTTCCATATCAGGGATATAACATCCGCATTTCCCTCTTTTATTTAGGAAAGATTTTGAATCATTCGGGAGTCAGATCAGACCGGAAATTAAGACTTTTTAACAGAAAACACGGGAAATTTGAATTTGCGGAAGTGCATGAGCATTTTAAGTTAACTGGTCCGGTTGGCAGATTAAAAGGCAGAATAATCCATTATTCATATAATGATATTCATCATCATATTACAAAATTGAACCAGTATACCTCGGTGGCAGCGGCGCAGGATAATAAAAAAGGAAAGAGGTATAGCAGCCTTTGGTGCATGTTCAAATTTCCATTCACCTTTATCCTCTTCTTTTTCTTCAAAGGGGGGTTCCGGGATGGTTTTCCTGGTTTTGTATGGTCATTCTTTGCCACAGTTTACACTACCGTCAGAATTGCCAAAACCATTGAATTAACAAAGAAGTCATGACTATCCTTTTCATCATCGGAACCTTGGCCATCTTCATTCTGGCATGGCTGATCCTGTCGTACAGTTTCCTGATCCCTCCTTTAAAGGGACTCCCGATCCTGATGTATCATAAAGTTTCGGGAAACCAGGCTGACGGATTGACTGTGACCGCCGAACAACTGGACCGGCAATTTCAGTATATTAAGGATACTGGTTATCATACAATTTGTTTTAAAGAATTGTCATCCATCCTAAATGGAGGCTTTGACCTGCCACCAAAATCCCTGATCATTACATTTGACGATGCCTATGAGAGTTTCTCCGCTTATGCCTTACCATTGCTGGAGAAATATCATTTCAAAGCGACTGTTTTTGTACCTTTTGCGTATATGGGCAAAACCAATATATGGGATCAGGGGAACGACCGGATCCTGTCTCCTGAAGAACTGAAAGAGCTTTCCGGCAGGGATTTTGTTGAAATCGGATTGCATTCGTTTCTTCACAGGAATTACAGGACAATGCAACCTGAAGAAATGAAAGAAGACCTGACGACCTGTTTTAATCTTTTAATTTCCAACGGCCTGCCTTTTGTCCCTGTTTTGGCCTATCCTTACGGAGGATATCCGAAAAAAGATAAAATCCTCTTCCGGGAAATGAAAAACCTGTTCCGTGAGGTCCACCTGGATTTTGCCTTACGGATCGGGAACAAGATTAATCCCTTCCCATTTAAAGATCCTTATGTTCTTAAGAGGATCGATATAAAAGGAACCGATAATTTTCTCACCTTTAAGATCAAGTTAAGAAAAGGACGTAAAAAATTGTTTTCATGAGGATCCATGATGGAAGGGCCATGTAAGGTTATCCTATCTTCAGGATATGCTCCACTTTACAATCCTGTTATTCAAACACGATATTCTTTTCGGCAAATGCAGCGCTGAGGCGTAACATCGACTCACTTTTCACCTTGTCGGCCGTGCTTATGGTACACCAGAAACGCACCGTTATCGCGCATGTTCCCGGCATCACCCTGTTGAACAGTATAACTGGTTTCTTCTGGGAAATCACATTCGGGATACTTAAAATGGTGTTGTTAATCACCTCATTGATGATGTTGGCATCCAGCTCTGCCCCCGACACGGAGAACCAGATCACCACTCTTTTCTGATCGTTGCTGAAGGTCCAGTTTACAATATTTTGCGACAGGATAGGCCCGTTCGGGATAATCACATCGGCGCCATCGGCTGTATTGAGCGTTACCGCCCTCAATCCTATCTCTTTCACCCTGCCTGCCTGCCCGTTTACCTCTATTTCGTCGCCTATCTTCAGGGAGCCGTCGAAGATAAGGATAATGCCGGATACAAAATTGTTCACCATGTTTTGCAAGCCCATCCCGATACCAACCCCTAAAGCCCCGATGATGATGGTGAGTTTGTCGAGCGGCAATCCCGATGCTGCAATGGCCAGCAGATATCCCGCAATCAGGATCAGTAACTTGGTAATAAGCAACCGGGAGTGTTTCGATTTTGATAACGATATGGTATCTTCGGTTTCGATGCCTGTTTCTCCAAAAACAAAGCCGACAAGCCGTTGCAAAATCTGAGCTGCCCAGATAATAACGAAAAACAACAACACGCTGATCCACCGGTAGGAGATGCTTCCAATGGTCCTTGTGGTTGTAAGGAAATTCACCACATTATTACTGATGTTATGATATACGGATAAGTTTGAGGTAAGCATAATGAGCCACAAAATCACGGCGATGACCAGCAATGGCTTTTTGATTTTTTTTATTACCAGGGAACTGTCAAACGGTCTGCCGTCTCCCTTTTTCATCCGGCTGCTCTGCACCTGGAGCAACACAAATTCAATAACCGTATCGATAAATACAGGCAATACCACCGCCTGTGTAATCGCAAAAATACCGGCGATACCAAAGATGCCCGAAAGGGAGAACCGGCCGAAAAGATTGCAGATAAAACCCAGCCCCGACAAGATAACCGCTAAAACCGCCGCCCATTTTATCCATTTGCAGTAGGACATTTGTTCGTCAAGGTTTCTTCTGAAATAGAGGATGAAAACGACGGTACCCGCATGCAGAACCAACAGCCATAATCTGGCGGCAAATGTTGGTATTATCAGCAGGTAGGTAAGTATCCCGGCAATAAATAATACCACCAGCGCCAGCCACCCGAAGAGGAAGGCACGGTCTCTTAATTTGAAAAAAATCACGGAGGACACCAGGAGTAACAGGGAATATTCAACGGCTATATATGATGTGGGGGCATACGCATCGAAAAAAGGCATCAGGCTCAATACCAGCAACAAGAGCGACAACACGGGCCAGGCGGCAAGATATTGTATCTGTAAAAAGCTGAAGGTTTCCTTTTGTTTTCGGAGGCTCTTCAGGAGTTTGCGTTTAAAAAACATCCAGACAAGCAGCAGGACTCCCAGAACAAGGACGATATCCCGTTCGTTCGAGGTCTGGCTGAAATAATAGCCGATTGCCTTTTGTTCGTTGCTTAAAAGGCTTTGTGGTTTTTGAGACTTGTCATCAACAGCCTTTTGCCAGATACAATTTATTTCGGGTCCGAAGAGTTTTGATTCGGTTCTGTCCAACCTTCTTTCCATCGTGTTGAGAATGGTGGAGAGCGTCATTGAATTTTCGGCAGCCTGTACCTTCAGCGCATTGAGGCTGTCGATACTTGATTTGGTAATGGAATCGGTTCTTGCCCATTTCTTTTCCAAACGGACCAGTTTCTGATCAAATGTCGTATGGAGGCTGCTTTCGGCATATAGCTTCCGAAAAACAGTATCGGATAATGCGGTCTTCAGCCGGAGCTTTGCATGATACACCCTGTGATACATCAGGGTAAGACGTGCCTGGATCTGGCTGTTTTCCTTGTCCAGGGTTGTTGCAAAACTTTGATACAGGTAAAGGTTCTTTATATTGATCACCGAATTCCGCCCTTTCACATTTAAACGGATAAGGGCGATGTCTTCCGATAATTCATCAAGCCTTCTTCCCACGCTCACTACTTCAAAACTCAGGTTGGCGCTGTCGCGGATGGAATTCAGATTATCATTCACCCGCTCGATGCTCATCATGTAATCGCCCAGCGTAATGGTATCCTCCGCCAGGAACATTTTATTATGCGTGGGTTGTTTGGTCGATGCGGTATCGGCCTTACCCGCCATTTTCGAAGAACCTGCAGCAGGAACCGGTTGTGGATTTACAGGTGTAACCGTTTTACCCTGTTTGGATTGGGCAAAAAGCGTGAAAACCATGAAGATAAGGCTGAAAAAAATAACGGATGGCTTCATATTTTAATTTTTGTTTTTCAGACAAAATGGCCAAATATTCCTATTACTCCCCGATAGCATAAAAGTGAACCTGCCGGCCTTTCCGGGTATACAAAAATACTTTATTCTCCCGATTAATGTTCCTCTTTGCTTCACGGATGGCCGTTTTCGTGTGCTGATCACGCCACAGGTCAGGAACCCAACAAGCATGATATACGCCCGCAAACTCCGGGCAAGGATAAAGGGCTGACCCCCCGGAATATCAACGTGGGCTAACCGAAAACGCTCATTTTTTTATAAAATACTTTCGTTCAGGCGGGAAGATTATGGAAAAATTCTATCTACATATGTTATTATTGATATATTTGTCGATAAATCTTTAACACAGCTGCTTTTTTGACAACTGCCATTGGAATAATAGCTCCCTTTTATGACAGTTACCAGTACCAGGATGAATTTCATCTGCGGTTCAGGGCTAACGACCGGCAATTTACCATGGCCGCCTTTCATGAGCTTGCGCAGAAAAGGTATTCAACCGGTAAATTGTCAAGGGGTTTCACCTACGATGATGACCTTCCATCTGCAGGGTATTACCTGGAGGGGCTGATGCACCAGGAGGGTTACGATGCCCTGCTTACCAGCCGGTACGATCAGGATACCCTTCAGCGGGTAGCGGAAGAGGATCCGATGGCCATCCTTGTATCCACGACCATGGTGTTAAGCGTGGAGGGGTTGATCCGTATTTTCAGTGCGATCCGAAAGGCGATGCCCGGAATTCCCATTATCGCCGGAGGGGTATTTATCTGGAAGAACTATCTTAGCTATACCCGTTATCCCGATGCAGAATCTCCCTGGGATCAGCTCTTCGATTCGAAATTTTCATCCCTGGATGCCGATATCCTGGTCGCAGCCCCGCATGGCAGGAGTTCCCTGCTGAAAGTCCTGGAAGAGCTGAAAAAAGGAAGCAGGGGGTCGTTCGATGACATCCCTAACCTGGTTATTCCCGGCAATGGTAAATTTATCTTTACACGGAGGGAAGAAGAAATCGTTGATTACAATGAGGATTTCACCCGGTGGGACCTGGTCGAAAG
This sequence comes from uncultured Bacteroidales bacterium, assembly GCA_903928285.1. Lineage (GTDB taxonomy): Bacteria > Bacteroidota > Bacteroidia > Bacteroidales > FEN-979 > CAIVAT01. The sequence continues at coordinate 7,627 of CAIYQH010000415.1, read as the reverse complement.
GATCGTACACAAGATCCCCATGCGGACCTCCATCGGATGCCCATACCGCTGTGTTTATTGTGATTTCAACAAACTTCATCCGAAGGTATTCCTGCGATCGCCTGAAAGTATTGCAAGGGAACTGCGGCTTGCCGGCGGACGATCAGGCACAAGTGCTTCCATCGTTCATTTTTCCGACGATAATGTGTTTATTAACCGCAAAAGAGTCCATGACATCTGCAATATCGTTATGAAATCGGGGTTCAGGAAATGGATGGCCTTTCTCAGGGCGAATGATTACACCGAAGATGAATACACCCTGATGGAGCATTCGGGTCTGATGCTGGCTTTTATCGGCGTTGAGTCGGGCGACCAGGGCCAGCTCGACAGGATGAAGAAGCAACAGGATGTTGTAAAACTGAAAAGAACCATCGAGAACCTGGATGCTCATTTCATCAGCACCTTTAACACCTTTATCGTGGGTTACCCGGGCGAGACAAAGGAGACCCTTCAGAACACAATCCGTTTCCTGAATGACCTTTCCTTGACCCATCTGGCTGCCAGTTACGAAGTTTTCCTGCTCAGGATACATCCCCTCACCGACCTGACCGAACCGGCAAACAGGGCAAAATGGGGTTTGAAGGGGTTCAATCAGGACTGGTCGCATGACACCATGACCAGAGAGGAAGCCTTATCAGCCATGTATACCCTTTTTAAGGAGGTGAACAATACGCCCTATCACTATGCCGAAGAAAGCCATTTCTTCAACCGTGCGAAATACAGTTTTGAGGCCAGGAGATCATTTTTCCAATTACGGCACCAACTGACGATTAAACTCATCGAGCAGGAGCCCTGGCAGGAGGTCGAAAATGTACTGAAGGAGATGGCGTCGGGTCTCAACCTGCCGGTTGATGGTCTTGACGCATCAATGCGCGATGAGATCGTCAGGCCATTGGGGATCAGTGGTGGCTGAATGCTGATACTCTTCCGGAAAACGGGTAAAGATTTCGCCATCATAACAGCTCAAACCCATACCCCTGGTACCAAACCAGAGTTTCCCTGATGTAGCGGTTAATACACAAAACACCGAATTATTGGCAAGTCCATCTTTCGTTGTAAAATTGGTAAAAGTACCGGCACCACCCTTCAACGCCGGTGGATTGTATCGCCATACTACTCCCGTGGTTTCCCTCATTGTCATATCGCCCGGTTCGGTGCCGAACCAGATATTTCCCGCCTTATCCTCCGCCATGGGGCCAGCCCCAAATTCGTCAAATATGCCGTTCTGCAATACAATGGCGAAGGAGTTTCCATCATAACAGCACACCCCCTTGGATCTTCTGCCAACCCATAGGAGAATTTCCGACAGGAATGAAACTGTTGATTTATCGGCAAAATGGTTGATTTTCCATAGTACAATCAACTGCGTATTCCCGTGGTATTTCATTGACCCTCAAAAATTGATTGTTGTATGTCACAAAATGCCGATAATTTTGACTTAGTATTAAATCGCCTGTTTTGACCGATTTTCAGAGCATATATATTGGGAATTATAACAAATTGTTCCGGGTTGCCATGAAAATGGTTGGCAATATTGATTCAGCCCGGGATGTCGTGCATGATGCATTTGTTCAATATTATGAACGGGAGATGGAGGGACATCTGATCCTTTATCCGTCAAGCTGGCTCTACCGGGTGGTGATCAATAAATGCATGGATTTTCTTAAACAGGCAGCCAGGTTTCAAACGATAAGCCCTTCCTTTCCGCAACGGGCAGATGAGCCGGATGATACAAAGGAGCAAAGGATTTCCATGGTGTATGCAGCGTTATCAGCGCTTAATCCACACGAACGAGCCCTCATCGTCCTGTACAGTGAAGGGTTGTCATACAGGGAAATAGCCGAATCCAGTGGGATACGGTTTTCATCGGTCGGGAAAACACTTTCACGAACACTGGAAAAACTTGAGAACGAATTGAAAAAACAAAAGTATGCGCTGTATTAAAACGGATCTGATCCTGAAATATATGGATAAGGCTGCTACTGAGAAAGAAGCCGCATCCGTTGAAAAACACCTGGCAGTATGCCGGGAATGTACCTCCCGGTTAACTGAAATGCAACAGCGTGGCGAAGCGGTCAGGGAGGCATTGAACCTCCTGGTAGGCGAGGACGTTGCGGTTCCCGCGTTTTTTGCACCCGCAGGAATACCGGAGAGTATGGCGGCGAAACGCAGGAAAATATATGTATTGGGTTTCGTTGCAACCTCCGTGCTGATCTGCCTGGTTATAACGGTCATGTTTACCCTGAAAACCCCGTCACAGCGGCAGATCATCGTCGTGCAAACGGTCGACCGGGAAATAAATGCCAACCAGACCGTCACTAAGCAGCAAATGGTGATCAACATTATTGACGATGACAGGAAAGTAACCTCATCCCCGTTAAAATAAGAAATCACAAACAACTTTGAAAGAATAAAAAATATTACGCCATGAAAAGAATTGCCTCAGCCCTGATCATATCCCTACTGGCAATGTCGATGTACGGACAAAAGCTCCTCGACATTTATAAAAAAGGGACAGTCCGGCTGATCCCCGACACGGAATATGGAAAGGGAAACGACTGGAACAAGGTGTTTAAAACCTGGTATGACACCATCTACAGTACCCCGATGGGTAGCCGGAAATCACTGGTCATCATGCCCGATGGCTCTGTGGTTGTAAGTCACCGGTACAGAAACTTCTATTCAAGGTTCTCTCCTTCCGGCCGGTTTGAAAAGGAGTTTTTTGTTACCGGCCAGAAGGGTCTTCCCTATAAGGAAATAACAGAAATCGAGGGGGTAATCAACAACGGCACATTTTTTACCGGGCCTGACAATACGGGAAATGCGCTTTGTTTTGATTTCAACGGGCGGTATGTAAAGACACTCAGGCTCGACTACATGATCAGCCAGATGATTCCCCTGTCGAGAGATAAATTAGCGGTGGTAGGATGGGTAATCAGGAAAAAATCCTTTTGTGATTTTGTTGCCATTGTTAATTATTCCGACAATTCGCAAAAGACCATCTGGCAAAATAACATCGACAAATGCGAGACAGACAAAAACCGCAAGCTTTTTAATTATACCTACAGCTTTAAAAACGGGAAGAGCATTTCCATGTCAACGATGCCCTACCTGAATTCAGCGGGTCTTTCCTCTCCGCCAAAGATCGGGTGTGTGTCGGACAAGCTCATCGTTTCCATTCCCGGTACGGGCGAAATACTCACCTATTCACTTACAGGAGAATTGCTAACCAAAAGCAGGATTAACTGGGAGCAGGGCAGCATTTCGGTGGAGGAGCAGAAGGAGATCCAGCAAACGGCAATTGACAATTACAAGCACAGGAATATACCGGCAAACAACGGTCTCGCATCTCCCGATGAGCTGAAAGATGCCGACAACCAGATCCTCCGGCAGATGCAATCCGACCTTGGCAGGATCACCCTCCCCATCCCCCTTCCCGCCTTCTCAACCATCATAAAGGATTCAGATGGCAACCTCCTCTATTTTGAATATCCAAAGAAAGAGAACGCCAATAAGTTCAATGTCAGGATCTGTGAAAACAATGGCAGGTTCGTGTGCCAGAGCACGTTCGTGTGCGAAGAATATGAACTGAACATCAACCCTTCAAAAATGGTATTCCGGGATGGCTATATTTATGGTCTTCAGATCCTGAAAAAGGCCTCCGGCGTGCCATTACGGCTGGTACGGTTCAAAGTGAGCAATTAGTATCTTCAAAAAGGCCAAAGGAGGCTCAGCAGCAGAGGGGTGTAAGTTGAAAAAACGCTCACTTTTCCTGGCGATCCGGGGAGATTTATCGTGAGGCGTCTAAAAAAAGCAGTACGTGTAATAAAGTATTCTCCAGCTTTGGCAACTCGTATTAAATCTGAAACATTAACGGAGATCACACGAGAAAATTAAGAAGTGAACAGGAGGAATTTCAGTGTTGAATTTGTAACTTCCGCATTTCACTGCATTAACCTGAAATAATTATTTTGCATTGCAGGTTGACCCGGAACCCAGCTGTAACCTGCAAAAAATAAATTCCGTCCGGCAAATTATTTCTTTCCAAGATCATACCATTCCCGGTAAAATTTAGTGATTTAACCAACCGCCCCCAAACATTATAAATTCTCAAACCGGCGTTTTGAAGGTCTTTCTGAAATTGTATTGTTGTCGATTTATCAAACGGGTTAGGATAAACTGTTATGGGATCCGGCAATTCCATCCCGGGAATACCTGTAGTCGCCACGCAATGCCGGCCATTATTACCGGTCGGATTCCGCAAATAATGAATGTGATGATCCGTATTGCTTCCATAAATAATATGAACTGCACAGCCTGTATATGCAGTAAAAGCTGTTATCCCGATATTTCCGGAGAAAAATGTAAAAGGCGCGTCCCAGGTTGTTCCGCCATCGCCTGAATGCAGGTATTGCCCGCCGATGAATGCTTTTACATACGTTAAATGCAAGTCGGCCCCATCCCTTACCATAAACGGGTAATAAAAAGTCGTATCAGGGTTATTGGTCAGATCCCTATTCGTTCCCCAGCTTGCACCATTGTCTCCGCTTTGGACAATATGAATCTGATAGTGTGCGGAAGATCCGCCGGCATAAGGAACATCGACCTTTGTGCTATCCACACTGACCATTGTCCCGTAACCATACGGCGGGGCAACTGTATCATCGGCACTCCATGTTGTTCCGTAATCAGATGAGTGTTTATAGAATATTTGCATTTTATTATTATACCGGTTGTCATTCCAGACCATGTGAACATAGGGCCCCTGGGCCGTGATGGCTTCATCTTCCGAACGACCAGCCGCATTGGTAAGTTGCTGGTGGGGGCTCCATGTTGTTCCGTTATCAGCAGATCTCAGGAAAAATATTTCCGTATTGTAAGGGGACTGGGATGTCACAATGTCATTTGCCACATAAACGCTATTTCCCGAAACAGTGACAGCTGGCCAGTTTGCAATTACAGAATCCAGCAGGATATCGGGTCCCCAGGTATTACCTCCATCCAGAGAATGCATGTAGTGGGATGACCGGTGATTGTCGATGGTATCAATATCCCTCCATACAATATGTATTCTGGATCCACTGACGGCAATGGCAGGATTCCATGCATTTCCGCTGACATTCGTTATTGGAATGGGAGCGGTCCATGTCATACCTGTATCTGCCGACATCGTATAATATATTGCGCCTTTCTTTGTACTGAGCCGATCGCACCATACCACATGAAGTGTATCATGACTGACTCCGATGCATGGTCCCATGCTTTCATTCAGTAAAGCAGAAACTGCTACGGGAGAAAGATCCACGGGACTACTCCATTGGGCAAATGTTGCATATTGAATGAATCCCGTGAAAACAACTGCTAAAAGTACTCTTGTTTGCATTTCGTTTTATGTTTTGTGTCTGCAATCCCCAAATTTACTCTTTTTTAACTCTCCGGTGTCACATTTACCATCTCATTAAATAAGCCCCAGTATATGAATTTAATACAGAGGCTTATTTCAAATCTGTGTATACAGAAAACATTAATACCATTACAAACGGCCGAATTTTGTCAGCCAGGCCAGTCCGTTAAAGCATTTGCTTTGCTGATTCAACCGTAATCTCCAAAACCCTTGTGAGAAACGAAAATTTTTGTTTCATAAAATCATATTCGTCTCCCGAGGTTATATATTTTGCGGTTCCATTAATAAGAAAACCAGTTCCGGGATAATCTTTATATCCCGGAACATTTTTACTCCCGAGTGTTAATTTAACATGGTTGTTTACGTTGACATTGTCCTCGGTTTTTCTGAAACCATAGGCAGGGATGAGAATACGCTCATCCTCTGTCACCACAAGATATGAATTCCAGGTATTCGCAACATGCGTTTCGACACCCCACGAAACAACCGACACAACACCTTCGTGCTGTAACACTTCTAAAAACTTTTCCGATAATTTTTTATTTTCACTCATGTTTGTATTTTAAGATTTGAGAAAACAGGTTCGTTACACTCAGTCGGGTTGCCAATAACAGTGCTTCATGGAAAACGATCAGGAAATTTTACACTACCCGTATGAAACATCTGCAAAGGTAGGAGAAATCCATAGTGCCGGAGAAGTTTGAGGTAAACGGTTCTTAATTTCCTGAAGGTGTACATCGCTGCGCACCCGGATGAATCGCCCGTAATTCCGGTAAGCAGCTGATTTTATCATACCTTTGTTCCCTGTCTAAATTTCCCCCCTTGAAAACGAATTTATTTTTGCTCCTGTTCCTGTGGTTCCTTGCAGCCTGCACCAAGGAGCCGGCATCCACAGTCATCATCCCGGTTACACCGGCCGTTACCGATACAACCCCTTCGCAATACGGTACACCGTTCCGCAATGTCCCTGACCGGCAGGATGCGGTCATTTACCAGGTGAACATGCGGGCGTTCAGCCAGCAAGCCAGCTTTCAGGGCGTCGTTGCCCGGCTTGATTCAATCAAGGCGCTGGGGGTGAATATTATCTACCTCATGCCGGTCTTCCCGGTGGGTACTGTGAAGTCGGTAAACTCGCCCTACTGCGTAAAAAACTATACTGCCGTGAATCCTGAATTCGGCACCCTGGCCGACCTGCGCAGCCTTGTCGATGGTGCCCACAGCAGGAACATGTGTGTCATTCTTGACTGGGTTGCCAATCATACCGCCTGGGACAACAACTGGATCACCAGCCATAAGGACTGGTATCTGCAGGATGGGACGGGGAATGTCGTCAGTCCGCCGGGAAAGGGATGGAACGATGTCGCCCAGCTCGATTTTACCAAAGCGGCAATGCGTCTGAAGATGATCTGGGATATGAAATACTGGGTCCTCACTGCCAATGTGGATGGTTTCCGCTGCGACTATGCCGATGGCCCGCCGCTCGATTTCTGGACCCAGGCGATCGATACCCTCCGCCATATTTCAACCCACAAACTGCTTATCCTGGCCGAAGGCAACCGCAGCGCCAACTTCCTTGCAGGTTTTGATTACAATTTCGGCTTCAGCTATTACGGACTGCTGAAATCCATCTACAGCAGCAATGTCTCCGCCCTGCTGATCAACGACATGAATAACACGGAATACACCAGTGCATCCAATGGCCAGCAGGTGGTTCGTTACCTCACCAACCACGATGTGAATGGTTCTGACGGCACGCCGCTCGACCTGTTCGGGGGCAGGAACGGCTCGATGGTGGCTTTCGTGGTAACCGCCTGTATGAAAGGGGTACCCATGGTGTACAACGGGCAGGAGGTCGGAACTCCGTTCAGAATCGTTTTTCCCTTTACCGGCAGAAAAATTGACTGGACACTGAACCCCGATATCACGGCCGAATATAAAAGAATCCTGGTTTTCAGAAGTACCAGTACTGCGATGCGGCGGGGCCAGTTGTCCTCATACGGCGATGCGGATATCAGCGCATTTACCAAAGAACTGTCGGGAGAGAAGGTCCTGGTCGTTTCCAACCTGAGGAACCATGTCGTCAATTTTGCATTACCGATACCACTTCAAAATACGAAGTGGAAAGATGCCATGACCGGCGACAGCATCATCCTGACCACACAGCTTGTTATACAACCATACAGT
>CAIYQH010000414.1 GCA_903928285.1 uncultured Bacteroidales bacterium | reverse complement strand
TCTCTGCAGAGAAAACCGTTAAACCTATGGTGTTTTGACATCAATAAGTAGTCTGGTTCTGTTTAGTTTTATGAGTCCCAATTGGCAGTTGGATGCCGTATAAGAGAATTAAACTCCCAAAGACCGACAGGCACGGGGCAATTTTAACCGCTTAAACTTAAAACTATGGGTAAAATTAAAACAAAAAATGAGGGACTATTGTGGTTAAAATGGCTGATTATCCTTTCCTCCGCAAGAACCAGTACTTAGTATTTGAACACCATCTCCCCGTCCTTAAGGGGAATTTCGACAGCCCGTTCGTGGAGCGAATGTAGCTTCAGGGAATAATCGTTATCGGCCGAGCGGATCGTCATCACATCATCGAACGAATGGAGGATCAACCGGCAGGAGGTGAATTTGGAGACAAATTTCCCCTCTGCCTTTGCAACTGTGATCTGCCTGTGTACCGGGTCAAAGCTGATCACCCTGCGGAGAAACTGCCCGGTTTCAAACTGGTAGGTCAACCCATCATCCTCGTAATAGGTAAAACTATTGGATTTTGTTCCGTTATAGATATGGATATCAAGGATGGCAGAGGGCTTCTGAGCCGTAAACTGAACATCCGACTGCATGGGAATGATCCCCGATGCCCTTGCAAACACGGGAAGGTCATTCAACGGAGCATCAACGGTGACCTCGGTGTTGCCCCTGTAGTATTCGCCACTGCTTAACCGGTACCAACCATCTCCGGGCAGATAAACCTTTGCCGCATCCTGGGTACTGGAAACCGGCGCTACCAGAAGATTGTCGCCAAAGAGGTACTCATTTTGATAACTGTACCAGAAGACCTTTTCATCAAAGGTATATCCGATCGCCAGGCTGCGCGAAACAGGAAGTCCCGACACAGTTGATTCATAAAAGGCCGAATAGATATAGGGAATCAGCCTGTAACGCTGGGCGATCATAGGGGTTACCACCTGTTCTATGTTCAACCCGAACGACCATGGCTCCTTGGCTTTTGTATCCCAGGCCGAATGGTTACGGAAGAAAGGAGTATAAACCCCGAGCGACATCCACCGCGCAAAAAGCTGTTCCGACGGGTTCCCCATAAACCCGCCAACATCAGAACCTGTGAAGGAGATCCCCGAAAGTCCAAGGCCGGTTACCATCCTGGCTGACAACAACATATGATCGTCGGTTGCTTCATTATCGCCGGTCCATACAGCCGAAAAACGCTGGATGCCGGCATAACCTGCACGGGTAAGGATCAACGGCCGCCTGCCCTTCAGCAGTTCCCGCGTGCCTTCATAGGTAGCGCGTGCCATCTCGAGGCCATAGATGTTGTGTACCTGGGCCATGGAGGCCATCCTGCCTTCATAAGAAAACCGGACAATGTTGGGAATGCTTTGTCCCCAGGCGCTTGGCTCGTTCATATCGTTCCAGAAACCTTCAACGCCAGGCTCTGAAAGCCGGCTGAAGGAGGCGCCCCACCATTTTCTGACATTCTCCTGCGTGAAATCAGGGAAATGGCACCTGCCGGGCCACACACTGCCGATATAGTCTCTCCCGTCGGGGTATTTGGCGAAATATCCGTTGGCAACCCCTTCGTTATAGGCAAAATAGTCCTTGTCGACCTTGATGCCCGGGTCGACGATCGTTGCTACATGAAACCCCATGTCGTTGAGTTTGCCGATCATCGCCTTGGGCTGGGGGAAACGCTCCTTATCCCAGGTGAAGATCTTATACTTGTCCATGTAATCGATGTCGAGATAAAGCACATCGCATGGGATCTTTTTCTCGCGGAATTTCATGGCAATGCCCATAACCTCCGATTCGGGAAAATAACTCCAGCGGCATTGCTGGTAACCAAGGCTCCAGACAGGGGGCATGGACATTCTCCCGGTCAGCCAGGTGTAGTCGCGGATAACGCCGGCTACCGTTGAGGCGCCGAAAATATAATAGTTCATCTCTCCGCCGGCTGCCGAAAACCCTGAAAATGTTTCATCAGTGGAGGCGCCAAAATTAAACTTTGTCCTGAAGGAGTTGTCCAGAAAAATACCGTAGGTGACATGATCATGGATACCAATCAAAAAGGGGATGCTCTGGTATAGCGGATCTGCCTTCGTGGAGTAAGCCGGCACATCTGAGTTCCAGTTTTCAAAAGAGTTGCCTCTCTTGTCAAGGTTTCCGGTCTTTTCGCCAAGCCCCAGGAATTTCTCATCAGCAAACAGCTTTTTATAGCAGGTCACCTCCGCACCCAGCCAGGAAACAGGCAGTCCGGGCTGGTCTTCAGAGATCACGCTCCCCGACCTGTTTTTAACAGCCACCCGGAAAGGGGTTTTATACACCACCACGATCAGCGAATCGGTTGAGAGTTGCAGGGAATCGCCGTTTTCAATAAGCTTCTTAAAGCCGGCGCCGGGGTTTTGAACAACGGCATAGGAAAAATCATCCTTTGGTTCGCTCCTGGTGATCCTCACACGGATTACACAGGAACTGTAAACGTCAATCTTTGCAAAGGCGTTTACGGTTTTTATTTCAACTCCGTGACCGGTTTGCTTCACCGATTTGACATTCCCCGTAAATACGGCCAGGTCGGCCTGTCCCTTCAGGAGAAATGGAGTGATGATAAGAAGCAGGAGAATGATTTTTCTGAACATACGGCAAGGGGATTTATATCATGTTCAAATTTAAAAATAAATTTGAAGCCCCATCCCGGAATCTTCAGTCTGGCAGCAGGGAGATTATACATTCCCCTGTTCGGTACGGTGGATGATCTCGTTCTGGAGATCCTCGCCCAGGTCGTTGAAATAGTCTGAATATCCAGCAACCCTGACGATCAGGTCGCGGTACTTTTCAGGATGTTTCTGGGCTTCCCGCAAGGTTGTCGCCGAGACTACGTTGAACTGGATATGATGTCCGTCCATCTTGAAATAGGAGCGGATCAGGGCTGTCACCTTTTTGATACTCTCTTCACCGTTAAAGAAACCGGGTGAAAATTTCTGATTCAGCAGCGTTCCACCGGTACGGATATGGTCGATCTTGGCGGCAGATTTCAATACGGCTGTCGGGCCTTTGTGGTCGGCGCCCTGTACGGGGGAGATCCCCTCCGACAGGGGTTCTCCGGCTTTCCTGCCGTCGGGCAGCGCCCCGATGACACTGCCGAAATAGACATGGCAGGTGGTCGGGAGCATGTTGATGCGGTGACAGCCGCCCGTTGCATTTGGCCGGCCGTTGACACACTGGTAATATAGTTCAAACACGGCCCTCGCCTGGTCGTCGGCTCTGTCCTCGTCATTGCCGTACTTTGGCGTGTCGTAGACAAGCGCCGCACGAAATTCATCGAAATCCCTGAAATCATCCTGTAATGCCTTCAGCATCCCCGTCATGGTGATGCTCTTCTTATCAAAAACATGATATTTCAAAGCTGTCAACGCATCGGTTATCGTGCCAAGGCCCACCCCCTGGATATAGGTGGTGTTATACCGGGCTCCGCCGGCGTTATAGTCGGTTCCGCTGGCGATACAGTCGTCGATGATCAGCGAAAGGAACGGCACGGGAAGGTACTGTGCGAAAATCTGCGCTATGACGTTGTTCCCGCTGATCTTGATATCGATAAAGTGTCGCAGCTGTTTGCCGAATGCTGACATCAGCTCTTCGAAGGATGTAAAATCTTCAGGATTACCGGTAACCGGCCCGATCTGTTTCTTCGTACGCGGATCAAAACCGTTGTGCAGCGTGATTTCCAGTACCTTGGGGATATTGAAATAGCCGCTAAGGATATAGGCTTCGGTGCCGAAGGCTCCTGCTTCAACGCAGCCGCTGGCGCCCCCGTTGCGGGCATCTGTAATATCTTTTCCCTGTCTGACGAGTTCCTGGATGATGGCATCGGTATTGAAATAGGAGGGTTGGCCAAACCCCGTTTTCGTGATCTGCAGGGTACGGTGGATCAGGCTGTCGGGATTTTTACGGCTCACCTGTACCATCGAACTGGGTTGCAGCAGCCGCATCTCTTCGATGACATCGAGCAGGATGAAGGTCAGTTCATTAACAGCATCCGACCCGTCGGCTTTAACCCCTCCCAGGTTGATCAGCGAGAAGTCGGTGTAGGTGTTGCTCTCCTGTGCCGTTACGCCGACTTTGGGCGGGGCAGGGTGGTTGTTGAATTTGATCCAGAAGCTCTGCAGGAGCTCGGTTGCCCCCTCTTTTGTCAGGGTTCCTTGTTCAACTTCCCGTTTATAAAAGGGATAAAGATGCTGATCGAGACGCCCGGGGTTGAACGAATCCCACGGGTTGAGTTCGGTGATTACGCAAAGGTGCACGAACCAGTAATATTGCAGGGCTTCGTGAAAGGTTTCGGGGGCGTTGGCCGGTACCCTGCGGCAAATTCGGGCCAATTCGATAAGGTCTTCCCTGTTAGCGTACGACGCGCAATCCGTGACTTCGTTTGTGAGAGTGTCAGCCTGGCTTTCAAGCATTGCCGCATTGCGGTGTGCAAACCGGATAACAGCATTGGCGGCGATTTCCATTGCTTTAAGCTCTTCATCCTTTGCAAGGCTGGAGGGATCATTCATCCAGTCGATACGTTTCCGTGTTTCCCGGATCTCATCCATCAGTTCCAGCATCCCTTTCCTGTAAATCTTATCACCGGCTACCGTATGTCCCGGACCACGCTGTTCCTGGAATTCGGTGAAAATGCCGGCCCTGTATGCATCCAGCCATTCAGATGAAACCGAACGCATCACCCTGTACGACGAAATCGCGGAACTCACGGCGGAGTCCCTTCAAATCAAAAAAGAAATCGAGCTTGCCAAAAAGGCACAGGTGGTTGCTTTGCAGAAGATAT
>CAIYQH010000413.1 GCA_903928285.1 uncultured Bacteroidales bacterium | reverse complement strand
CGGGTTTAACTTCGCTGTATCCGCGGTGGAACAGATCAGGACGCCACTATCCACAGCTATCTTTGAATCTGCATATTGAGGAACGTGTGCTTAAATCCCGGTCACAGGGTCGGGCATAAAGGATCCCAAACCCTGCTGTTTCGTGGCAACCGCTTCCGTTGTTGTCCAGATGATCGGGTTGATCACAAGGCCTACCATCCCCCGGACTACAAAATTATTGGATGGGTTCACAAACGGAACCTCGGTATTATAGGAGATGATGACACCGGTATCACTGGCACCTGTTGCAAATCTGAGGTGCGGGTTGTCGTTCAGGTAAGCCTGTGTCACCGGATAACCAATGACATAGGCAGCGATCATGCGCTGATAGACATCCGGGTGCGCTATCATATAGACGGACAGGATGTTGAGCAATACATTGGAACCCTGCGAATGGCCGGCAAGAATGAATTTCCGCCCATTGTTGAAGTATTTAAGGTAGTATCAAATGCATCCGTCGCATCCAAGGTGGGCGTTCCGGCGATAAATTTTTCGCGCTGATCAAGCGGAAGCTGAAGGGTATAAGGTGCCTCCGCCTGCCGGTAGTAGGGGGCAAAAACATCTGCAAACGGTTCAAACATCGTGGCCTGGGAATTGTATACCCCGACAGCTCCCTTCTGCATGGAGGGGTTGTTGATCGCACAAATGTTCGGGTCGGAGTTGTTGGCCTTCGACCAACAGGTCGGGTAGCGGTAAAAAACATCGACTGACTTATCAGGTACCGGTTTAGACAGCCAATGTGACACTTGTGAGTAGTCGATCCGTGAAGGAGCGCGCGGGGATCTGACATCTTTACCACAGCCGGCAGCGGTGGTTATTGCCAGTCCAGTTAAAATTAATGAATAAAACCAGCAGTTGATTTTCGTAGTCTTCATAAGTTGATTTTTGGTTAGTGAACAGGGTCAGGGAAGCTGCAGTTTTGGGTTTTTGTTCTCATTCGGGAAATCATTGTACAGGGGCAAAGGTTTTGAAACAAGTCGTGAACATCAGTTTGCAACCGCTATTAAAATTATGCACTCAAACCTTATGATTTTTCAAAATCCTGTCAAATTGTTAAAAAATTATCAGCAGATGCCCATTTTGCTGGGTTGACAGGTGAACAATCGTATCCCCGGATTATTCAACTTATGAAAAAGTATCCGTAGATAACAAATTTGATCAAATAGTACGTAACTTTGGGTGAAACAGGAATTCCGGCAATGAAAACCAGTTGATTGCCCGGACATCTTGTCATTGTTGTTGTATTCCGAATAGAACACCTAAAAGATGAAGTATGAAAAAAACCGCTCTCTTTTTGATCCTGGCGCTGACCATCAGCCTTGCCGACGCACAAAACTGGAAATGGCAGAACCCTGTACCTACGAGCAATACCCTGAACTCTCTGTCATTTATTGATGCAAACACCGGCTTCGCTGTTGACGGCGGAGGTTCTGTATGGAAAACCACCAACGGCGGCGCCAATTGGGTAATGTTGTATTCGGGAACCTCCTCGGAACTGCATTCGATCTGTTTTCCCAACCGCACCACAGGTTATGCCGTTGGGGATCATGTGATCCTGAAAACCACCGATGGCGGAGACACGTGGATAAAACAGACGCCGTGTGCTTCAACCGTGTTTAACGGGGTCTTTTTTTGCGGTACAGATACGGGATATGCTGTCGGATACGATGGCAGTTCCAGTGTCATCGTCAAAACCACCAATGGGGGAACTACCTGGAATTCAATGGCGCCGTTGGCCGCAAACGATTATCTTCCGGCCCTCTTTTTCACCGACGTATCAAACGGGTATGTAGCCGGAACTAATGGGACCATCCTCAAGACCACCGATGGCGGAGCCTCCTGGACATCCCTGAACACGCCCACAACAAATTCACTGGCAGCCATTTGGTTTACGGACAGGAACACAGGATATTTTGTCGGCGGCAATGGCGAAATGATAAAGACAACGGATGCCGGCGCAACATGGACAAGCGAGTATTCGGCAACAATGGAAACCTTGCGGTCAGTACACTTTTTGAATGCGGATACAGGTTGTGCCGTCGGCACACACGGCTCGCTGGTCACAACCATCAATGGCGGGCTGAACTGGATTGCAAGGTCTTCTGGAACCACAAACGACCTCTGTTCGGTTCGCCTGACAGGTGCAGCAACCGGTGTGGTATGCGGAAGGTTCGGTGCCATCCTGACAACCAATAATGGCGGGTCAATATGGAACTTAGTTTCTTCCGGTTCCGGAACAGATCTTAACGCAGTCTGTTTCCCAGGTAAACACACCGGGTATGCCGTGGGGAGAAACAGTACTATTCTGAAAACCACAAACGGCGGAAATAACTGGATCGCACAGGTCTCCGGTATTGGCAACGATTATACCAGCCTGACAGCGGTTTTCTTTTCCGATACCGTGACAGGCTATGCGGTCGGCGCTTACGGTACCATTTTGAAAACCACGACCGGGGGTGCCCTCTGGACCAGCCAGTATTCAGGTTTTTCTGATGTTACCCTGCTGTCGGTGTTTTTCCCGGTTAAAGATACGGGCTATGTTGTGGGCGACCATGGCAGGATTCTCAAAACAAATAATGGAGGAACCGTTTGGTTCAACCAGTCATCAGGGATCACCTATTTTCAAAACGCCTTAAGGTCGGTTCGTTTTACCGATGGACGAAATGGCTGGGCTGTTGGCGACAGCGGGATCATCCTGAAAACCATCAACGGAGGCGACACCTGGGTCCGACAGCACGCAGGAACCTCCAATTCGCTCTATTCCATCTGTTTGCCCACCGCACAATCGGCATTTATTGTGGGCAGCCTTGGCACTGTTCTTCATTCGGTCAACGGGGGAGTACAATGGGTTCCTCTGGATCCTGGCACTCAAAACACCTTCACATCCGTATGTTTCCCGGATGAAAAGACAGGGTATGCCGTCGGCAGCCAGGGAGGTATGATTATTAAAACCACTGATGATGGCGCCACATGGACTTCCCAATATGCCGGCACCTATGTCACCCAGATGGAGACTATATTTTTTACCGATCCAAACACCGGATATGTTGCAGGTCAGTTTGGCGCGATCCTGAAAACCACAATGGGCGGAGAGCCTCCCTCAGTCGATGTTGCCCCTGCCAACCGCTATGTTGGCGCGGGTGCAGGAACATCTAAGTTTGCCGTCACCTCCAACACCAATTGGACCGTAAGCGCCAATGCCCCCTGGTGCTATGTATCACAGTCGGGTTCAGGCAATGATTCCATCCTGGTGAGTTTTATTGCAAACGCCTCAGATTCAGCACGCATTGCGGTGTTACATGTTGAAACGCAACTCCTGCCCAGGGCGGTAAAAGATGTTACGGTCACGCAATCCCGGCACGGAACTGGTATTGAAAAAATTATCGGACCAGTTTTTCTTATCTATCCCAACCCCACCCTGAACAGGATTACGATAGAAACCCGGAACGCTGCGACTCACGCATGTTTCGGGGTCTATAATATCAACGGGATAAAATTACTGGAAAGGAAACTTGCCGGCAATAAAACGGTAACCGACCTCGGGGAACTGCCCCCGGGAGTCTATTTCCTCCGTTTGCAGGATGAGAAATCAGTTGAGGTTGTGAAAGTTGTCAGGCAATGATGGTTCGCTGAAACCACTCGTGCAGGGCACATGAATTTTGCAACATTCCCGCATTCCAGAAATGATGAAAATATTAAAAAGAACGTAAATGACACCAAAGGTTGTCATGGGAATTCCAGCCTATCTCAACATGTCTGTATAGCTTTTTCAGTATAGGACATTCGGTATCGAATGCTTTATTGTTCGGTCCTTCTTCGATCGTTCCTTGATCGTTCTTCGATTTTTCTTCGATTAGTCCCTGTTATTTCTACGATCCGTGATTTGAATAGTTTTGGTAAACGATCCTTTATGGTTCAGACGCCCGGTATAGGGAGTATAAACGACATTTCCCGGTTAAACATAACCCGTTTACCAACCGGTTTGATCAGGCTCCATCAACAATACTGGGCTCAGTCTGATCAATCAGCACGATGGGGTCATTTTTTTCAGGTTGTTCATGGTTGCCAGGCAATTCGCCTTTTCTCCGGATCAGCGACTCCAGCGTGGCGTTTTCCAGCTTTTCGAAGGTGGTGTCCCTGATCTCTTTAAATACTTTCCGGATATTACAGGCCGTTTCATCCTTGCAGAATTCGCACGACTGGTAGGCCTTTTCCGACACGCACGACAACAGGGCGATCGGTCCTTCAAACTGCCTGACAATATCGGCTAAATTCACATCCTTCGGGTGGCGCAGCAAGAAATAACCCCCGGTCTTACCCAGCTTGCTACCGAGGATACCCATTTTTTTGAGCTCCAGCAAAATGTTTTCCAGGAACCGCTGCGGTAACTTCTCGCTTTTGGCCAACTCGCTGATCAGGATGGCCCCGTTGCCATATTCACGGGCAAGCCGTGTAAGAGCAACCATAGCATATCTTGTTTTTTTGGAGAGCATAGCGAATGTTTTAACCGTTTTTACTGATTTCCTTTAACTTATTCAAATCCTGGATGATGATCTTTCTGCCTTCAAAACTGATCAGCCCCTCCTTGTTATAACTGGATAGCACCGAAATAACATTTTCATGGGAACAGGCGGCAAATTCAGCAATCTCCTTCCGGGTCAGGGTGAAATCATACTCAGAATCGCAGTAAACAGTTTCCCACAGAAAAACCAGGATGTCGGCAATGCGGCCATACACATGGTTGTGGGCGAGACTGATGAAATTGAAGATGGATGACTGGAACATATCCGACGAACGCTCCACGATGGCCAGTAACAGTTTCCCGTGGTTTTCCAATACCCCCATCACATCACGGTTGTCCAGGAAACAGATGTTGCAGTCCTCCACTGCGATAATGGAAAAAATATTCCGCTCCTTGAAAAACAGGTTGGCCTGGCCGATCAGTTTAGGACCTGATACAACGGTCATGATGTAATTCTTTTTTGAGTCCTTCTGATAAGTAAACTTGACAATCCCCTTGTGCAGGAAACCGATGCTGGTTGAACTGGCCCCCTGTTTCAGGATCGACTCACCCTTTTTAAAACTCAGCTGGGTCGCCTTTCCACAGATCGTTTTCCGCTCTTCCTCATTGAGCGAAAGCACGCCCAGCCTGTTGATGAAGCAGTTGCCACAGTCGAACTGGGAATGAGAGTTTCCGGTAAATTCCATAACTTTTAACGCTTAAGTATAAAATATTTAATACTCCTGTATTGAATATTAAGGGCAAATGTACATTAAATTGGTGAACATAGTGTATATTTTTGCATAAAAAAATTATCTACCATGGATGTATATAAAATCAGCGTATTCGGCGGTTACGGAAAAGACGGCTCGGAAGAGAAGGTAAACGAATTCAGTCTCGAGGTTGGCGACATTGTCAGCATTGTCGGGCCAACAGGTTGCGGTAAAACGACCCTGTTCTACGACTTTGAAGTTTTTGCCAATCAGTAGACCCCGTCGGGCCGCAGGGTTACCATGAACGACGCGCCGGTGCCCGAAGATTTCATCTTCG
>CAIYQH010000412.1 GCA_903928285.1 uncultured Bacteroidales bacterium | reverse complement strand
TGACTCAGTAAGAGTAGCTGATTCAATGGCAATGGTTCAGGCTCAGCAACAGAGAGTAGCTGACTCAATCGCCAAAGTTCAGGCCGCTCAGAAAAAAGTAGCTGACTCGATTGCTCATCAGGATTCAATTGCAAAACACCTGATTAAACCTGCAAAAGCTGCAAAAGCTGCAAAGCCTGCAAAAGCAGAAGCCAAAAAAACACACAAAAAATAATTTTTGGCTAACATCTGTTTAAAAAAAGAGCCCGGAAAACCGGGCTCTTTTTTTGTTTTACAGCCAACCGCTTACCCGTTATACACAAAACATACCGGTTCATTTTACGCAGATTCATAAAATTGAACCATCATTAGGTTAACTAAATCATTTTACGTTGTTTTGCATGGTCTTTTATCACGACTCCCCCGACGATTGAGACGGGTAGTTTTACAAATAACCGTGCATAATGAAAAAACCACCCCCGAAACAAAGCATAAAACCGAAGAGCAACCCCGGTAAATCTGTTACTTTCCATCGCACACCGCTGTTTGCAGACAATACTACCATCCTGTATGCATTCGGGTTCATCATCATGGCTTGCTTTATCTGTTACGGCAACACCTTAAGGTTGAAATACGCCTATGACGACCTGATGGTGATCACAGGAAACCAGTTCACAAAGCAGGGGATCCATGGCATCGGCGATATTTTTACCACCGATTATTTCACAGGTTTTTTCGGTAAAGGCAAAAATATGGTTGCGGGGGGACGGTACCGACCGCTTTCCCTGTTAACCTTTGCCCTGGAGTACCAGTTTTTCGGGGAGAACCCATTGATCAGCCACCTGGTGAACGTATTGCTATTCTCGGCTATCTGCCTCCTGCTGTTTGTACTGCTCACAAAGCTGGCCGCTTCAGGCGGATTTTATCCGGATAAGAACGCCTGGTATTTTTCGGCACCCTTCCTGATCACGCTCCTGTTTGCGGCTCATCCGGTACATACCGAGGTGGTGGCAAACATCAAGAGCCGGGACGAGCTCCTTGCCATGCTCTTTTGTCTCACAACACTCTATGTTTCCCTGAAATTCATGGAGGAACGAAAAACATACCTCCTCCTTTTCAGTGGCGCATGCTTCTTTCTGGCCCTTCTCTCCAAGGAAAATGCGGCAACCTTCCTGGTGATTCAGCCGCTCACCCTCTTCATTTTCACCCGGAACAAAACCAGCGACAACCTTATTTCCCTTCTTCCCCTGGCTGTTTCGACTCTCCTTTTCCTGTTTATCCGGCAGGGGGTTGTTGGCACCACTTCCATTCCCCTTGCCAATGACCTGATGAACAACCCGTTCGTGGAGATGTCGGTTCTCCAGAAATATGCCACCATCCTTTACACCCTCGGGCTTTATGTCAGGCTGCTCCTGTTTCCCCATCCCCTTACCTGCGACTATTACCCCTACCACATCCCTGTCATTAATCCCGGCGATCTCAGGGCGCTTATTCCCCTTGCCGTTTACCTGGCCATGGTGGTCTATATCGTTCTGAAAATCGGGAAAAAAAACCTGGTCGCCTATTGTTTTCTCTTTTTCCTGGTCACCATCTCCATCGCATCAAACATACTGTTTCCCATTGGCGCCTTTATGAACGAGCGGTTCCTGTTTATACCCTCACTGGCTTTTTGCATCCTGCTCGGATCAGGTTTTCAGGCCTTTGCTAACCGTATTCCCCTTCATTCGGGAGGCAAAAAGATATTGGTTACCAGTCTGATGGCTTTAACCATGTCGCTCTATGCATACAAGGCCATCAGCCGCAATGCCGTCTGGTACGACAGTTACACTCTCTTTACCACTGATGTGAAAGTTTCGTCAAACAGCGCGAAAGGCAACGAAGTAGCCGGGGAATATATCATGCAAAAGGCTAGAGCGGCCAGCAGCAAGGCAGTAAGGGATAGCCTGCTGAGGCAATCGATTGCCTACCAGCGGAAAGCGATCAGCATTTACCCCAAACAGATCATTGCACTCTTCAACCTTGCCGCTGCATATTATGAATACAACCGGAATTACGACACGATCCTGACAATTTATAAGACCATCCTTCATTTTCTTCCCGATAATCCCCAGGTTTATGGAAAAATTAATTCCATCCTGTACAAATATGACAATGTTGAACACAAGATCCAGCTTTACAATGACTTGCAGCAGATTAATCCCGGGCGATGGGATATAAACATTAATCTGGGAATTCTTTACCTTAACGGTAAAAAGGATCCCGCAACGGCCCTGCCCTACCTGGCCAGGGCGGCAACCCTCAACGCAGGCGACTTTGACACCCAGAAATCTCTGGGCTTTGTCTATGCGCTCCTTCACCAATGGCGTGATGCCGCCCTGCACATGGAGCAGGCCGAATCGATCAGCCCCGGTGAAGCTGCCCTTAACAGGAACCTGGCCATCGTCTATAATAACCTCGGGGAGTCGGCAAAATCGCGCGAAGCCCTGGCCAGGGCTCAGAAGGGAAATACGGGGAAATGATCCGGTTTTCAGGACTCCTTATTGGCGAAATTTCCCGTTCTTTGCATCATGCCCCTCTATATCGCCTCACTTAATTCCGGCAGCAACGGAAACTGTTATTATATCGGCAACGGGCGGGAGGCCGTGCTCATTGATGCCGGTATCTCCTGCCGTGAAACGGAACGACGGATGATCCGCCTTGGACTCCCTTTACGGGATGTCAAGGCTATCTTCATCACCCATGAACACACAGATCACACGCGCGGTGCCGAAGTGCTGTCACACAAACACGCAATCCCTGTCTATATCACCGAATCGACTTACAGGCATAGTCGCATGAACCTGGACCAGGAGACAGTAAGGTCTTTTTCGGCAGGAACTCCTGTATCCCTTGGCGATTTGCTCGTGACCCCCTTTCCAAAGATGCATGATGCCTCCGAACCGCACAGCTTTACGGTAAGTGCCGGCGGAATTACTGCAGGTGTTTTTACCGATATCGGCGAATCATGCCCTCATGTGGCGCATCATCTCGGTCAGTGTCACGCCGCCTTTCTTGAGGCAAATTATGATGAAGCGATGCTCGAAAACGGCCGTTACCCGCCGCACCTGAAAAAACGTATCAGGGGAAAGGAGGGACACCTTTCGAATGACCAGTCGCTGGAACTCTTTCTCAAACACCGTTCAACGGCGATGGAATTGCTGGTGTTGTCGCATCTTTCCGCCGAAAACAATACGCCACAGCGGGTTTTCGACCTGTTCAGCAGGCACGCAAACGGTACCAGGATTGTAATTGCATCAAGGTACGAGGAGTCGGAACTATTCTGCGTCGACCCGGCAGATTCGGGCCCATATGTGAGAAAACCTTTGCCGGGTTACAACTGGGAATTACCCCTCTTTACAACGGATTGAAATTTAACAGGCTCTCAGCCGCGAAGGGCGTTCTGTAGTGTTACCGGTTATCTGCTTTCCTGCCTTTAACAGACGCCGGTCTTCGAATCAGAGGTAAAATCCGGGCCGCCGGTCGGCCAGCACATCGTTGAACGGATTTAACTGTTTATGGTCGGCAAGTTCCGGGTCAATATCCCTGAAATCCATGAATGGCATCTCCTCCGGTGCCGTTGAAAGAAGTTCGCCCTTGCATGAGGTGATCTGGCTCCGGCCGGTATACCGGAATTCCTCTTCCCCCCTGCTTTCAATGCCAATCCTGTTGGCTGTCACGGCAAAAATCCTGTTTTCGATACACCGGGTGGTCATGGCCTGCTGGCAATAGGGCAGCACCAGGTTTGAGGGATGGGCGATGACCTGCGCTCCTTTCAGCGCAAGGGTGCGTGTAACTTCCGGGAAGATCCAGTCGAAACAGATCATCATGCCGATCCTGCAACCATTGAGCGGGTAAACCGCTAACGGGTAATCACCAGGAGTGAAAAACAGCTTCTCCCTGTTAAACAGGTGCAGTTTCCTGTAAATCCCCACGACAGCCCCGGCATAAACCATCATGGAGGAGTTATAATAACGGTCCCCGGCGCGCTCAGCAAAACCGGCGACCATGACAGCGCCGGTTTCAAGCGACTTCCGGCATAAAAACCGGGCGGTTTCGCCACCGGTATCTTCCGAAAGATCAGCCACCTCCGCGGCCGACACAAAATTGTATCCTGTTGCAAAGAGTTCCGGTAAAACGATTAACCCGGCAGTAACCCCCGACAACAGCACATCAACGGCCGCCAGGTTTTTATCCTTTTCACCAAAAAGCGGTGCATGCTGAACATAACCGATTTTCATTTTCTTTGTTTAAAGTTGGACCTTTGCCCGAAAGGAATTACAAAAATAGGGATTTTCAACGCTCAAGGCAGTCCTTTGCATTTGCGCGCCGGAGGTAACAACTGAACCCAAAACAACCGGTTTTCTTTTTTAATGTTACTTTTATCAAAAAATAACGGTCCGCTGAAGACTATGTATCATCCTGAAAGTCATAATGAAAAGGAGTATTTTCTCAGGATCAGGAGGGTTCTTGCCTACATCCAGGAAAACCTTTCCGACGATCTCTCCCTTGAAAAACTATCCGGCATTGCCTGTTTTTCGCCTTTTCATTTCCAGAAAATCTTCTCGCAGTATGTGGGGGAGTCGCCCAAGCAGTACATCATGCGTCTGCGCCTTGAGCGCATAGCCCATCACCTGAAACTATATCCCGCCCTGAGTATCAGCGACGCCTCCTTTCAATGCGGTTTTGCATCCCCCTCCACCTTTATCCGGGCCTTTAAAAAGGCCTATGGCACAACCCCGGAGGTCTTCCGCAGCCTTTCGTTCGATGAAATCAGCAAGATTGGCACACTGAATCCCAATAAAAGCAAATCATTTGACATTGATCCTGCCGAATTTTGGAGCATGAATCTGACCAACGAAGAGGGTGGGCGTTTTCCTTCACCGATGGATATCGGGGTCAAAACAGTACGTTCTTTGAATATTGCTTTTATAGAGTCCCATCTTGGCGATGCGGATGCCATTCCCAATGCCTTCAGACAGCTTATGCGGTGGGCCGGACCAAGAGACCTGGTCAACGGTGAGACACAGTTTATAGGGTTTCTGCTGGATATGCCCTTTTTCACCGATTTCGACAAATGCAGGTTCCGGGCCTGCATCACAGTTCCCGGCGAGATCGCGGTTTCAAAGGAGATGGGTTTCACGAAGATCCCCGATGGCAGGTACGCCAGTTATTACTTAAAAGGCACCATTCAGCATGTCTTCAGGAGCCTCATCTCTTTCAGGCATGGCTGGCTCGAGCAATCGGGGTACCAGATTGCAGGGATCTCGGGATTTGAGCTCTATGCAGAGAATCCTGCCACGAGACCCTATGAAAGCATCCGCCGCGAGATATTCATCCCCGTCATGCCTGCCTGACCTCTGCAGGTCTGATTCATCCTTTGAATGACTCAAAGGGCAACATCATTCATTAATTACAGGAGTATTTCAAATGAAAAACCGCCATTGGTTTTCGATCATGGGCCATTCCAAAATTGTGGCCATTACGGGTATTATTGCATCAGTCCTCATCCTGGTGCTGATGCCAAAGCTGAAATGGGTCGCCGGCATGACCTTGGGCGTAGTGCTCATCCATATTGCCATTTTGCTGGTATTGTCGTTATCGGTCGCTG
>CAIYQH010000411.1 GCA_903928285.1 uncultured Bacteroidales bacterium | reverse complement strand
CCGCCGATCGCAGAACGCACCGCTAAGCGCCCATAAATAAAAACGCAGACCACCGGTTGCGGCGGTCTGCGTCAGTTGAATTTAGAATCGATTACGGTTTGGTCTGGCCGAATCCTGAACCGGCGTCCAGGATGTTCCGCATCGCCCCGCGGAGAGGTGGCTCCTGGTTTTGACCGGCTATCCCACGTAAGTTTTCTTCCAGCCGGGTGTTGCGGGCCCAAATCCTGATCTCTCTTTTTACATGCCAGGCACGTAACAGCAAAAGGTCCAAAAGCTTATAAAACAAAATCCGTAACAACGGGGTTTTGTTAAAGACTTTACCGAGAGATTTTTTTATAGGGTCGTATTGCATAGGTCACTGTTTCATTGTTTCACCAACCCGCTATTTCAGCAGTTGGTCAATATTCTCGATATAGTCGAGCGAATCATCCAGAAAAAACTGCAGATCGGGCATCACGCGCAACTGGTTGTTCACCCGCAGCGCAAGGAAATGCCTGACTTCCCGGCCGTGGTGCCGGATCTTTTCCAGCAAAACCTGCTTATCGGTGGTGATAAAGAGGCTCAGATAAACTTTCGCAATGGCAAGGTCTTTCGACACCTGCACTTTGGTTACCGTAATTAATGCTCCGTCAAACAGGTTCCGGCTTTCCTGCTGGAAAATTGTGCCTAAGTCTTTTTGAATCAGGCGGGAAATTTTTAACTGGCGTGTCGATTCCATGATGCAAAGGTATCAAATATTTTGTGAATCGGTTAAAAGGGGCTACGTGTGAAAAGCTGAAATAGTAAATACGTAATCCACGTATCACAATAAGTATTTCTTGCATGGTGAAAAATTTAACAATACTTTTGCGCCCTGTTTCCCGACTCATTCATAAAACAGATATAACAATGAAACTAAACAGGAACTTTATTATGGCTGCCATGCTCCTGATCGCTACAGGATTTCCTCTTCTGTCGAAAGCAGCCGAAGCGACCGCCAGTACACTGGCTTCAGGAGTGGTTGATGACCAGCAATATAACCGTGCCATTCATATCATGGCCATGCTGCTGATCGGTTTTGGATTTTTAATGGTTTTTGTCAGGAAATACGGACGCTCTGCCCTTACGGCAACATTTTTGCTGGTAAGCACTTCACTTCCGCTCTACATGCTGTTCAACAGAGTGGGCATCGGCGAAAACGAAAGTGAGATCAGGCGGCTGATCCTGGCGGAATTTGGCGCAGCCAGTTTGCTGATTGCGGCCGGCGCCGTACTGGGCAGGTTGAAAATGCAGCAATATGTTTTGCTGGGGTTGCTTTTTGTTCCCTTCTATGCCTTTAACGAATGGGTCGTTCTCAATGGCGGACTGGGCCTTATCAAGGCCGGGTCGGTGGTTGATACAGGCGGATCCATTGTTATTCATGCATTCGGCGCCATCTTCGGACTGGGAGTAGCTTTGACGATGACCACGAAACAGGAGTTTGAAAAAACCATTGAAACCGACTCCACGAGCGACCGTTATTCCATGCTGGGTAGTATGATGTTATGGATCTTCTGGCCCAGTTTCTGTGCCGCCCTGGTACCTGCCGCACAAATGCCGCATACGGTGGTGAATGTCATCCTGGCGCTTTGCGGATCTACCCTGACCACCTACCTTGTTTCGGTCTCCATCCGCAAAAAGATCAGTATTGCCGATATTGCCAATGCAGCCCTCGCCGGCGGCGTTGCCATCGGTTCGACCTGCGCCGACGCCAGCCATACCATGGCGGTGTTTATCGGAATTATGGCCGGCGGTCTCTCAACCTTCGGATTTGCCGTGATCCAGTCGAAACAGCAGAAACTGATGAAAATAATCGATACCTGCGGTGTTACCAACCTGCATGGCCTTCCCGGGTTAATGGGCGGTTTGGTTGCCCTGCCAATCATTAAGGGACTTCATATGGAAAGCCAGCTTTACGGAATTTTGATCACGATCGTGGTGGCATTTATGACAGGGATGGTGACAGGTAAAGTATTACCGATGCTTGGACGTAAACTGGAGGTTTACGACGATTCGGATGAATTCCTGGATGCGGAGGAGTAAAACGCAGGGAGATCCTGTTGACGGCCTATAACCCGCTTACCTGATTTTGTCAGGCTGAATGACAGGCAGCTTTTTCCCGAGATTGAAATCGCGCGTGAGGCTGACTGCTACGGAGTAGGAGGGGGTCATCTGCCGCCCGTTATAGTACTTGTAAACAGGGATGTCAAAAACCGCCATCAGGTTCCATTTCCCAGCAATGCTGTAGCTCAGCTGGGGGGCGACGGTAACCAGGTCGAAGCCGGTGTCGGTGATGTTGCCGTTGCGGATGTCCAGGTTGTTCAAATCCCGGTCGTTGGTTTTCCATTCATTACGGAACTGTAAGATCCCGAAAAAATATTTAAAGATCTTCTTCGAAACAAAAATTGAATTCAACAGGATATTCCCGTATTTATAATTCAGGTTGTCGGCAAAGTTGTAATCATAACGGTTGATGGTGAAAACCCTCATCGAGATGGATTGGAAACCCTTGCTGAGAAACACGATTTCGGAGATGCCGAAGGCATTGGTTGAAGGCTGTACATCACGATCGAGGATCACTCCGTTGAAATACTGGGGCGTGGTTGCAAAGGGGAAACGAAACCCAAGCCCTGTAGTGATTTCAACCTGTTGCGCCGGGCTGATATAGTCCCCGTATTTTACGGTGAGGGTCCCGTTCGACATGCCGGACCCCTGTAGTTTGTAATCGACCTTTGTCCCGTCGTTGTTGTATTTGAACTTACTCTGGGTTTTATCGAAATAGTAACCTGCTTCAATCTCCACCGTCAGACGTTTGGTGATCCCGTAACCAAGGGTAACCCCCGAGAAGTTGAAACTGGAATTGTAAACAGGATCCTGGTTTTTCGCAATATGATCCCCTTCATAGTAGGTGTCAGAAAAGCTGTGGCGGTAGTAACCGATAACCCTTAGGTAATTCTTCCCCAGAACTCCTACATATACCGAAGCCCCGACGGGACTTCCGGTAGAGCAACACTGTGCATTCAGCCTGCAGGAAGAAAAGAGACACAGCGTGCCTAAAACCAGGACTAACGTTTGTTTTATTATTTTCACGGGAATATTCGTTTAAGGGTTGGTATCTTTTTTGGTGGAAAAAATCAGCATGTTTCATGATCTGCCTATCCGCTTTTTCGCGGAAGTCACTATTGCCCGGTCAAGTGTAACCTCGGATCAAGCGTAATTTCCGGGGGAAAAGTAGCAAAGAATTCACATCGCTTCCCCAAAAGGGCAAAGTTAATATTTTCAGGAAGGTGCCCTGCAAACGGCAATATCCGGTCATCCTGTTCATCAGAGGAGTAACGCAGGAAAGGACAGGGAAGAGCTGGGAAACAGGATGGGTTAATTTTTTGCCCGAACGAACACCTGCTTTGTATCCGTGTGGTTGTACTTGTCGGTAACCTGGCAGGTGATGGAAAATTTATCTTCGTGGCATACCGTCCATGTGACCGTTGCACCGCTCCCTGAAATTGTGCCGTATAATACGGTCCATTTATAGGATAATCCGTCGCCCGTGGCAAGGGCAGTGATCGAGGTTTCATAGTTTACCTTGATCACTGAATCTCTGGCAACAAGGTTGGTGAACTTGAAGGCGGTGCCTGTCCCGTTGTCGGCAGAGGTGCTGCTTTTCTTACAGGAGGAGGCAAAGATAACTGCCAGGATGCTCAGGAGGAAGAAAATATTTTTCATAGTAAACCGTTAATCAGGGGTTTGGAGAAATTTTCGATAACACAATATCTTCCCAATTGAAGGACGGACAAATATACATATATAATTATCCGCCGTTGTTGGAATCTGATGAAATATGAAATATTTCATGTTTTCCTGCCTGTACACCGGGTAATTGGGCCATCCATGGTATCGGAATATCCGGAAATCATAAGGAATGGGTTGATGAAGAATCCTGCGGGATAATCTCCCTTACACTCTGCGCCTGTGACAAAACTGATCGAACATCTGCCGGAAGCAGGGCAAATCCGGCATAACAATATTCGTATGTTATTTCAATGTAAACTTTTATCTTTGCAGCAATGAAAAGCTTTTTCAAAATCCTGCGGTTTGCCGGCCCTTATTGGGTGTATGCCCTGCTAAACGTAATTTTTAATATTTTTTCGGTCCTCTTTTCCCTGGTCTCGTTTGCCCTGTTTATCCCGGTATTGCAAATGTTGTTCCACCAGATGGCGATTCCCCATGAGGCCCCGGTACTACATCTCGAAATCAATTCGATAAAGGATAACTTTTATTTCTACACGGGACAAATGCTGGAAAAATACGGTAATGAACGGATGCTGGTGTATATCGGCATCGTCATCATCGTTCTCTATTTTTTAAAAAACCTGCTGCGTTATCTGGCTATGTATTTCCTTGCCGTTGTGCGGAATGGCGTGGTAAAGGATTTGCGGAACGACCTCTACCTGAAGATACTCATCCTGCCCCTTTCCTATTTCAATGAAAAGCGTAAAGGAGATATTATTGCCCGGATGACCACCGATGTCCAGGAGGTCGAATGGTCAATCATGAGTTCGCTCGAAATGGCCTTCCGCGACCCGATCACCATGATCACCTACCTGCTTACACTGTTTATCATCAGTCCTTCGCTGACAATTTTCGTCCTGGTACTGTTACCCATCAGCGGTTTTATTATCGGCAGGATCGGCAAAAGCCTGAAACGGACCTCCGATAAGGGCCAGGCAAAAATGGGAGTGCTGCTATCAATGATCGAAGAGACCATTTCCGGCTTACGGATCATCAAAGCGTTCAATGCGATAGAATTTGTCAATACCCGCTTTAAGCAAACCAACAATGACTATAACCGCCTGATGATCAGGTTATACCGGAAACGCGACCTGGCTTCTCCGTTAAGTGAATTTCTCAGCGCCTGCGTCGTTACCATTGTGTTGTGGTATGGAGGGAAGCTGGTGTTTACGCCGGGCAATTTCCTGGATGCTGCGGCATTCCTGGTTTATCTTGGCATCTTTTCCCAGCTCATGCCTCCTGCAAAGGCCATTACACAGGCGTTTTATAATATCCAGAAGGGTGCAGCCTCTGTCGACAGGATTGAACATGTGCTGGGTGAACCGGAGGTGATCGAAGAGAAGCCTGATGCACTGGTAAAAAAGGAGTTTAACACCGAGATTGAGTACCGGAATGTGAATTTTGCCTATGTGGAGGAACCTGTCATTAAAAATCTGAACCTGGTTATTCCAAAAGGCAGGACCATCGCCGTGGTCGGGTCGTCGGGAGGCGGGAAATCAACCATGGTGGATCTGCTGCCCCGCTTTTATGATTGTATCGGAGGCGCTATCCTGATCGACGGGATCGATATCCGTGACCTGGTCATCCGCGATTTACGCGGGCTTATGGGGATCGTCTCCCAGGAGACCATCCTGTTCAACGACACAGTCTTCAGCAATATCGCCTTTGGCATGGAGAATGTGAGCGAAGAGGCGGTCGTGGCGGCTGCCAAGGTCGCCAATGCTCACGAATTTATTGAGAAAATGCCGCTGGGTTATGAAACCAATATCGGCGACCGCGGGGTGAAGCTTTCGGGTGGACAGCGCCAGCGGCTCAGCATCGCCCGTGCCGTATTAAAAAATCCCCCGATCCTTATCCTCGACGAAGCCACCTCCGCGCTGGATACCGAATCTGAAAGGCTGGTCCAGCAGGCCCTGGAAAACCTGATGCGCAACCGCACCTCCATCGTCATTGCCCACCGGCTTTCCACGATCCAGTTTGCCGATGAAATTATCGTATTGCAAAACGGGGTATTGGTCGAACACGGAAACCATGTTACCCTGCTCGAAAAAAACGGGATCTACCGGAAACTGTACGAGCTGCAATCGTTTGTTTAACCTGAACAGACTCGACACACTTTTTTGAACAGACTCGAACACTCCCTCTACCTTTTTCAGAACCCCAACCGAACCCCAACCGAACTCCAAACGAACCTCAACCGAACCTCAACCGAAGCCATCCGAACCTCAACCGTTCCTCATCCGAAGGTTATCCGAACAACAACCGTTGAAATGAAAAACCGGCAGGGAAGATCGATGCAACAAATTACATTTCAGCATAAAACAGGGCTGGATGACTACTCTGTGGCATGTTTTGAACGTGAAAACAGGATAAAAGAGACGCGGAAGGGGAAAAGCGGACGCGTTAGGGGGGCTTAAATTTCCGCCATTTTAACCATTACCGACTCCAGCTTTTTCTTCATCAGTTTCACACGGCAGTCGAAGCCGTTGACGATGAGGGAGAATACCAGGTTTCTTCCGGAGACTGTATGGACATAACCGGCAAAGCTTTTGACACTGCTGATGGTGCCTGTTTTGGCGCGGATCCTGCCCTGGGCGGCGCTTCCCTTCATCGCTTTGTGGAGGGTCCCGGTCATGCCTGCCAGGGGCAGGGACTCATAAAACACCTGGAAATAGGGGGAGGTGCGCATGGCATAGAGCGCATCCACCAGTTGTTTCGGTGAAATGGCGTTGTTTTTCGACAAACCGTTCCCGTCGTAGAAATACATGCCTGTGGTGTCGACCCCCTTTGTCGTCCAGAAATCCAGGATCGCCCTGACCCCGGAGGCTGTGGTGGCATTGTTGTAAACCTTCCCGCCAATTTTCCGCAGCAGTTTTGAGGCCCTCCAGTTCACACTCATCTGGTTGGTGATGAGAACTTCGGGGAAGATGGGCTTCCCGAAAAATTCGAGGGCGGCAGCCGTCACGAAGATCTTCAGGGTGGAGGCCGGCTTCATGGGCTCCTTTGCCCGGTAATCGGCCACTGTAACAGGTACTTTGGTGGTGACATCCAGGATCACATACCCCAGGTCGGCATTCTTCATCAAGGGATCCTGCTTGAGCTGGTCGAGGGTCTGAAGTAATGGCGTATAGGAGACCACGGCCTCTTTTTTCACAGGAACCGGAAGCCCCCGTTTTGCCAAGGGTTTCTGACTGTCGTTCCGGCAGGAAAACAGGATTTGTAACAGAATAAAGAGGGTTATCAGGGTGGCTTTGGGCGCCATGAATTTCGGTTGTTTTGGTTTGCCAAATATCGGAATAAATAAGGAGCCGGGTGGGTTTTAAGTTCGAATTTAACAGAATCAAATGTTAATTATCCTTAAAAAGGCGGCTCAAAATTTTATATATCAGGTTATTTTAATAATTTTGTTCTTTAGAATCAGATTAAATAGTTAAAATCCATGATAAAAAAGGTACTTGTTGCCAACCGTGGCGAGATTGCCATCAGGGTGATGCGCTCCTGCCGTGAGCTTGGCTTGGTAACCGTGGCGGTGTTTTCAGATGTCGACCGTAAGGCGATGCATGTGAGATATGCCGACGAAGCCTATTGCATCGGCCCGGCTCCTTCGCGCGAGAGTTATCTGAACATTGAAGTGATCCTTGAGGTTGCCAAAAAAGCAGGCGTCGATGCCATCCATCCCGGATATGGATTCCTTTCGGAAAATGCCGTGTTTTCTGAACGGTGCAAAGCAGAAGGGATCAAATTTATCGGTCCCGACGCTTATGCCATCAGGACCATGGGCGATAAAATCACCGCCAGGCAAACGATGATCGCCTCCGGCGTGCCTGTGGTGCCCGGCACAACCGAAAAACTCTCCGATGAGGTCAAGGCTGTTGAAGTTGTTAACGGGATAGGTCTGCCGGTCATGATCAAGGCGTCGGCGGGAGGCGGAGGCAAGGGGATGCGGTTGGTAAAAACCATGGAGGATCTGATTCCATCACTGCGCATGGCCAAGTCGGAAGCGATGAATGCCTTCGGCGACGATGCCGTTTACATTGAAAAATATATTGAATCACCCCATCATATCGAATTCCAGATCCTCGCCGACCAGCACGGCAACGTGATCCACCTGTTTGAACGCGAATGTTCCATCCAGCGCCGTCACCAGAAGGTCATTGAAGAAACCCCTTCGCCGCTCATTACCCCTGAACTGCGCCATGAGATGGGCGAAAAGGCAGTGGCTGCCGCCAAAGCCGTAAACTATGAAGGCGCCGGAACCATCGAGTTTATCGTCAGCGACCAACTGGATTACTATTTCCTGGAGATGAATACCCGGCTGCAGGTCGAACATCCTGTTACCGAGCGCGTGGTGGGTGTCGACCTGGTAAAGGAGCAGATCAACATTGCCAATGGCCTTCCCCTTACTTACAGGCAGGAGGATCTTCATCAGAATGGTCATGCCATCCAGTGCCGGATTTATGCCGAGGATCCCGACAACAACTTCATGCCGAATCCGGGGGTCATCAAGCATATCACCGTTCCCCTCGGCCTTGGCGTCAGGTATGACGGATATGTATATGAAGGCTATGAGATCCCGATGCACTACGACCCGATGATCTGCAAACTCATTACCTGGGGAAAAACGCGGATCGAAGCCATCGCGCGCATGCGCAGGGCCCTGTATGAATACAAGATCACAGGTGTTAAAACCTCCATCAAATTCCTGGAACGTATCATGGATACGCCTGAATTCATCGGAGGAAAATACAACACCCATTTTATTGAGGATAACCACGACCGCCTGTTCACCACCAAACCTTGCGGTACCGAATGTGAAGATATGGCCCTGGTTGCCGCTTTTATCGACTATCTTGACAAACTTGCAGAGGTCCAGCCGCCCAAATACACCGAGGAACTGGGGTCAAACTGGAAGGATTTTGGAAGAAAACGCAATGTATTACGATTATAACGATCTGTCATGGCATATGAAATCAGTATAAAAGACCGTACGGCGAAAATCGAACTGCTCAACAGGGTAGGGAGCAAGGCATTGATTGCCGTTGATGACTATAAATACAATCTCGACATCGTGGAGGTTGAAAAGGGGGTGTATTCCATACTTTACAATGGTCAATCCTATAATGTTGAATTGATTCAGGGTGATTCCAGTAAGAAATATATCGTAAATACCTTCGCCAAAACCTTCAATGTGGAGGTCATCGATGCCGAATCGAAATATATTACCAACAGGAACCTTGGCAGGGAGGTTGAAGGCGCCAACCATATCCTCTCACCGATGCCGGGGAAAATTGTAAAAATCCCTGTCAGTGTGGGCGACCTGGTAACCGCCGGTCAGACCCTGGTCGTGGTGGAGGCCATGAAGATGCAAAGTGAGTTCAAGGCGACCGGCGATAAGATCGTCCAGGCAATTCTCGTCAAAGAGGGCGACACGGTCGATTCGCATCAGCTGATGATCAAACTGGAGAATGTTGAGGTAAAAGAGGACGAAATCAAAAAAGAAGAGAAGTAGCCAAAAAGTGAATACAAAAATAAAGGACATGCAAACCATTGATGACCGTTTTCAGATTTTTGAAGAAAAGAACCGTAAAGCCGAACTTGGCGGTGGCGTTGAGAAGATTGCCAAGATACATAAGAGTGGCCGGAAAACAGCCCGCGAAAGGATCCTGACGCTGCTCGACGGCAGCACCTTTGTTGAAATGGATAAGCTGGTGATGCATCGCTGCCATGATTTCGGAATGGGACATAACAAGGTGCCCGGCGACGGGATGGTAACCGGCTATGGAAAAATCGACGGCCGTCTGGTTTTTGTTTTTGCCCAGGACTTTACAGTTTTTGGCGGGACCATGAGCCGGGCAAATGCCGATAAGGTCGTAAAAATAATGGATATGGCCATGCGGATGGGAGCCCCTTTGATCGGACTGAACGATTCGGGCGGGGCACGTATCCAGGAGGGAGTTGAGAGCCTTGCCGGTTATGCCGATATTTTTT
>CAIYQH010000410.1 GCA_903928285.1 uncultured Bacteroidales bacterium | reverse complement strand
CTGCCGGCTATCGCCCATGTGATCGTCAAAAAAATATTGCAGCATTACGTGGTGCTGTACCACGTCAAGGCGGGGATGGCGGAGTACATGGATCCCGGTGACGGACTCATGCACAAAGTGACCATGGAAGAATTCGCTGAAATGTGGACGGGTGTCCTAATCCTGCTTGCACCGGGCAATGAATTTATACCCCGCAATGAAAAGATATCCAACCTGCAGCGTTTCTTTTATCTGTTGAAACCGCACCGCAGCATCCTGGTGCAGTCGCGTGTTGGTGCCGTTCTTTACACCGTATTGGGGCTTTCGACCTCTATCTACATCCAGAAAATCACCGACTATGTTCTGGTTGACAGGAACATGAAACTGCTGAACCTGCTGAGTGTAGGCATGGTGGTTATCCTGCTGGTCCAGCTGTTTATCGGCACGGCCAAAAGCATCTTCATCATGAAAACCGGGCAGAAGATCGATTTACGTTTGATACTCGGATATTACAAGCACCTACTCACCCTGCCCCAGCGGTTCTTCGACACCATGCGTGTGGGAGAGATCATTTCGAGAATCAATGATGCCGTGAAAATCCGGGCCTTTATCAACGACACGGCCATATCCCTGTTGGTCAATGTTTTTATCGTATTTTTCTCCTTTTCGCTGATGTTCCTCTACAGCTGGAAGCTGGCCCTGATCATCCTGACCATCGTGCCATTTTATGGCATTGTCTACTACATCACCAACCGGGTGAACAAGAAACGGGAGCGGAAACTGATGGAACACTCAGCCGAACTGGAGAGCCAATTGGTCGAATCGCTGAATTCGGTCAGGACCATCAAGGAGTTTGGCCTCGAATCCTATTCGAACATGAAAACGGAGATGCGGTTCGTCGAGTTGCTGCGAACAGTCTACAAATCGGGGCAGAATGCCATCTTCTCAGGCCTGAGCACAGAATTTCTGAGCCGGATTTATACGATCATCCTGCTTTGGGTGGGCTGCTATTTTGTCGTCGATAATACCATCACGCCGGGTGAACTGCTCTCCTTCTATGCTATTTTAGGCTATTTTACCTCTCCTGCTGCAAGCCTGATCGGGATGAACAAGTCAATACAAAACGCGCTGATCGCCGCCGACCGTCTTTTTGAGATCATGGACCTCGAGCGCGAAGAGGAGGAGAACAAGATGGACCTGTCGCCCGAAAAGGCAGGAGAGATCATCTTCAACGACATCACCTTCAGTTATGGAACGCGGACCGATGTCTTCGAGAATTTCAGTTTCACCATCGGGAAAGGGCAGATTACGGCAGTGATTGGTGAAAGTGGTTCGGGAAAAACCACGCTGGTGGCACTGGTGCAGAAACTATACCCTCTGAACGGCGGTTCCATCTCCATAGGCGGCTACAACATTGCCCACATCACCTCCGAAAGCCTGCGCAACATCGTGGGGGTAGTTCCTCAGCGGCTCGACCTCTTTGGCGGCAACATCGTAGATAACATTGCCGTGGGCGAATTTAAGCCTGATATCGAACGAATCATCGAAATCTGCAAAACGCTGGGCATGCTTGGGTTTATCGAGAAGTTGCCCGGTGGGCTCAACACCTACATTGGTGAGAACGGCGCGACCCTTTCGGGCGGGCAGAAACAACGAATTGCCATCGCGCGGGCGCTCTACCGCAATCCCGAGATCCTTGTTTTCGACGAAGCCACCTCCTCCTTAGATTCGGAATCTGAATATTTTGTACAGGAGGCCATCAACCAAATGAAGGCAGCCGGCAAGACCGTGGTGGTGATCGCGCACCGCCTCAGCACGGTGGTCCATGCCGATAAAATAGCGGTGCTCGAAAACGGAAAACTGCTCGAAGAAGGCAGCCACAAACAGTTGTGGGCTGCCGAAGGAAGGTATTATCAGATGTGGCAGAAGCAGTTGCCAACGTTTGCTCTAAACAAAGACATTGTCAATTAAATCGTGCAATTATGAACAAACTACTCCAGCAAATTGAATTGATTGAACGGATGGACCAGTTGATCCGGTTTAAGTCCACAGGAACTCCCCGCAATCTAGCCCGAAGGCTCTCTATTTCAGAAGCCTCCATGTACCGATTGATTGACACCCTAAGAGAGATGGGCGCCCCTATTGAGTTCAGCGTTTGTTCCCAAAGCTATGTTTACTCGAGCGAGGTAAATTTTATGTGCGGGTTTTTCCTGAAAGAGTTAACCTACAAAGAAATACAAGCCGTAAACGGCGGTTTTCAGAATCTGGCATTTTTATTGGATTTTAACAAAAATAATTTCCTCACTCTCAAAAATTGAGAGTGGCGTTGCTTTCCTTTGAACTGTAACGTTACTCGTGCCAAAACCTTGCAGCACGGAAAAGAAAGCAGGGCTTTACAATTGAAATGTAATAAATTTGAGTTATGAAAGAATTATGTGAAATGGAATTAAGAGAAGTGAATGGAGGATCAAGTAGCTATGAAAAAGCAATGGCAACCCTAGGATTGATTGCAGTTGGATTTACAATTGTAGGCTTGGTTGCAACAGGCCCAGTTGGAG
>CAIYQH010000409.1 GCA_903928285.1 uncultured Bacteroidales bacterium | reverse complement strand
TGGCTTGCCGATAAAACCGCCTAGTGTTCCATTATATCTTAATAGCACACACAACCTGGAGAGAATATATCCAGTCGTTGAGATTACCGAAATTAAACACTTTGAATTCGCCTCCCACATTCAGATGGCGCTTTAAGGGATAAACATAGGATCCCGAAAACTCGTAGTTCGAAAGGGACCACGTTTTGGTTAAAATCTCCTTGTTCCCTCCTGAAACCTTGTTATTGATAACTGCGAGCCCCATCCCTGTGCCCAGGTAAAAGTGATCAACAATGCGCATCCTGACCAGAAGAAGGAAAGGAACAACCGACCGGTTGACTTCCGCTGAAGCATCATTGGTCAACTGGTATTTCACCTTAAACAGGTGATAATATCCCGATTCGAGGCCAAGGCTCAACCGGTGTTCCGGTTCCCAGAAAAACTTCACAGAGAGACCGGCAAAATCCTGGCTGATATTCTTATCCCCGTATTCCAGGTTATCATAATAATGGTTCCAGCCTATTCCAAGGGTCAGTGAGTAATGGTTCAGACGAACTTTTACACTGTCCTTTTTTTGCGAAAATGCAGCAACCTCCAGAAATACAAGGACGATTACCGATAATATTATTTTTCTTCCCATAATGCTATTCCTGAATGTAATGATAGTATGCAGCCACATACGGAAAATTAGTCAGCAACCCGTCAAAGAGCCCGTTATTCAAGTAATTCTGGATCCATAACGGGCTGTCGATCGTCCAGCAAACGGCAAGCCTGCCTTCATTATGCATTTGCTGAACCAGGTCATTCTGCGTACCCAGGGTCCACCTTGGAGCCCACACTTTTGAATTGACCTTCTTCACATCATCTACCGTAAGCTCGCACAGCGAGGGTATATTCTGATAATCAGGATAGGTCATCAAATCTTCCAGCACTGCTGATGATGGAATGCCGACCACCACCATCAGGTCGCGGCCTTTGTCTTTGGCACGTTGCAGAACCCGCTGCTGGATCGGGACGACCACTGCCATCGCTTCCTTGCTGGCTTTCATATCCAGGTAGACAAAGCGGAGGAGCGTGCTGTCTACCACAAAGTTCAGGGCATCTTCCAGTGTAGGAATTTTCTCGCCATGAATTAACCTCACAAAGGAGGATATGGTCAACCAGTTGTAATCACTGATCGGTCCGGCCAAAGGACCTTTTTTGGTCAGCCGGGTATTGATATCCGGATCATGGTAAATAAAAGCCACCCCGTCGCTGCTCAGCCTCACATCAACTTCGACCCCCGTAGAGCCCAGTTTTTCAGTGAAGTTGATCATCTCAATGCTGTTTTCCGATACCGGGAGCCGGTCGGAGGTTCGCCCCCCGGCACGGTGGGCAAGAATATAGAAGTTGGCATTCTTAACTTTGTCGGAAAATGGCCTCAAATATTCCAGGCTGAATGCCTGGTCGGGTATCCCGTTCCCGTTGCCAAATGCACCCCGGATCAGGATTTTTTGAGTACCGTTCCCGCTTACAATCATCGATCCACCCTCCGCTTTCTTAATTTCCGTAGAACATAACCCGGTGGCGTCGCTGTATCCGTCGC
>CAIYQH010000408.1 GCA_903928285.1 uncultured Bacteroidales bacterium | reverse complement strand
TGATGAAACGCAGCTCGCAGCTCGACCAGAAAAAACAGCAATATACCCAGCGGGTTGCCGACCAGGAGATGAGTATGAACCTGCGGCTGGTCGACAGTGTCACCACCTTCCTGCGACGCTTTAACAAACAGTATCAATTTGATTATATTCTGGGATATAAAACGGGTGGTGAGATCCTGATTGCCAACGATACCATGGATATCACCCAGACAGTTTTAGGCGCCTTAAATACAGAATATCAGCAGCGAAAGAAATGATTTTTGTAAAAAGACTTGGGTTCCTGATTGCGATATCCTGCCTGTTGGTTTCGTGTGGTGAAAAGAAAGATATCCCCTCCTCCGAAGTTGAAATGGCGTCTGACTCACTGATTTCACCGGAAAAAATGGTGTTGATTCTGGGCGATGTCCACCTGGTTGAAGCTGCCATGTTGCTTGACCAGAGTGCGGGTAAGGAAATCAAGGTGAATGGCGACCTCTATTACCAGGGTGTTTTTAGAAAATATCATATCAGCCGGCAGCGTTATGATGAAAACCTGAAATACTACCGTCAGAATCCTGCAAAGATGTCAAAGATGTATGACAAGGTGATCCGGGACCTTGAAACGAAGGAGAAACATTTCCCTCCCGGCCGGTAATTACTTTTTCGTATAGGTTGCCACTGCTGTGATCCGGTTGGCGCCATCATCGATGGTGTAATTCCAGTTTATCGTCTTCCCCGACAGGGTACCGCCGCCGTTATACTTCAGCCCTTCGATGATCTGGTCGGCATCGAGGGTGATTTTTGTACCCGAGACGACAGCACCCGCCGAAGGACCAGTTTTAACCGTACCCGCGAAACCGGAGATCAGCACCCCGTTGGCGGAGTTGGGATCTGCTGAAATGGTGGCATCATAGGTTAATTTCGTATGGGATTCGGTGACACTCCAGCTTCCCAGGAAGGCATCCCGCCCTGTGGAGGTTATTGTGGTTGTCGAAGAATCCTTTGCACAGCCGGACAAAAACGAGACAACCGTAACAAGAAGGATGAGGACTACTTTACTTTGTCTCATAGCATATAATGTTTAACGTTCAAAATATCAGGATTATAAAACAATTTCAATGATGCGGTCGGCAAGGCGGCTGGCGCCGATGCGGAAGAGCTCCGGGGTCAGCCATTCCTCTCCGAGGATCTCTTTCACCAGGCAATGATAACCAAGCGCTTTTTCAGGGTCGGATATCCCCCCGGCAGACTTGATCCCGATTTTTTTCCCTGTTTTCCGGTAGTATTCCCCGATAACCTTTAGCATCACGAAAACGGCCTCTTCCGTAGCAGCCGGAGTGATCTTGCCGGTACTGGTCTTGATGAAGTCGGCACCTGCTTCGATGGCGATTTCGCTTGCTTTGGCGATATTCTCAGCGGTCAGCAGTTCACCCGTTTCAAGGATTACCTTCAGCAGATGATGCTTGGTCACATCGCGCATCGCATCGATTTCACGATAGATCTGGTTGTATTCTCTTTCAAGGAAGGTCCCCCGTGAGATCACCACATCGATCTCATCAGCCCCTTCACTAACCGCATAGCGGATTTCCGCTAATTTGACAGAAAGAGGCATCTGTCCACTCGGGAAAGCGGCAGCAGTGGTGGCGACCTTTATCGGGGTGCCTCTTAATGTACTTTTGGCGGTGCCGATGAAGGGAGGATAGATGCATACGGCCGCAGGGTATGGAAGCCCCTTTTCACCAAATGAAATGGCCTTTTCACACAGGGCCTTTATTTTCGCATGGGTATCCGACCCCTCTAAGGAGGTAAAATCCATGAAGGAAAAAACCTGTTTCAATACTGTCCCGGACTCTGCAACAGGGGGCCTTTTTTCAAGGATAAAACGAATTTCATCCTGAATGGTGTCGAATGATATCCCGGATAGCAGTGAAAATGAATACATGGTTGCGGTTGATTAGAAACTAAAGCTCAGACCCAGACTTGGCATCAGAGGCATCTGATCAACACGGGTATAGGATACTCTGTCGAAATAGAAAATGTTCTGTTGGTTCAGGGCATTGGTAACACTGGCATTGATTTCAAACTTGGCTGTTTTGCCAAGGAAGAAGATCTTTTTCAGGTTGACGTCAAGACGACTGTAATAGGGCAGCCTTCCTTTATCGTAATCGGAATAGAGGATGCCCAGTTTGCCGTTGGCAGTGGTAATGTTGGTCCCCATGTTCTCAAAGGAGATCTGCTCGTAGAAGCCCTGGGTCTGCGTAAAGGGGAATCCTGATCCGAAATTATACCTCACATCGAGTTCCCATCCCTGTTTCTTACCCCAGTTAAAGGTGGAAACCACATTCAGGTTGTGCCTTCGGTCATAAGGCGGCACATAGTCTGTTACCCCGTCGCTGCGATGGATAAATCCGTAAGAATAGGTAACCCAGAAATGTACCTTTTTCCAGTCATATTTTACAGAGAAATCCAATCCCTCCGCATCACCGGTCTCAAATACAAAGTCCTTCTTGTAATAGTCGGGAACATTTGCATTGGCAGGCGTATCATCATATAATTTGTTCCGGTTCAGGCTATACAGCTGCGGGTAGTATTTATAATACCCTTCAACATTGACCGACAGGTTCTGGAGGATATCCCATTCGAAACCGAGGACACCCTGTGTGCAGCGCTGGTAGCGGGTCGTGACGGTTTTCCCCTTAAAAGTCGTTGGCAGACTCGTGGGGCTGGTGATAAACCCGTAAAACAGGTTGACCACATCCTTATCGTACGTAGTGCTGAGCAGGTTTTGCGAGTACATGCCGCCAGCCAGTTTAACACGGAAGTTCTTGGCCACGTTATACTTCACAGCAAGTCTTGGTTCAAGAGATGCTGCCGAAAGTGAACCGTAATACTGCAGACGAAGCCCGGGCTCAATGATAAACTTTCCGGGCATCCATTTGTATTTTACAAAAACGCAGGCCTCTGTTGAATTCTGTGGGTCGCCCCCTATCTGGCGGTTGACGCTGTTGGTGAATTCAAGGGTCGTTTTATATCCCGAGAGCTCGAGCCCGTATTTAAGCGCATCTCTTCCGAAGAAATAGGTGAAGTTCAATCCTCCGTTGAAACCGGCAATCGAGCTCGACCTGGGCGACTGTCCGGCGGCATCCATCATCACCTTATAATAAGAGTAGGCGAAGTTACCCTCGATCAGGACCGAACTCTTTGCCGGGATTGCCAGGAAATTGAGTCCACCGCCGAAGGCCTGCCAGTTGTAGTTATTCAGAATGGAATAGTGAACCTTGTCGGTAAAGTCGAACCCGAACAGGTTCACCTTGCTGCCGTTAGGTGCGTTGATGGCGATTTTGCCGTAAATGTCAAGATAATTGTAGGGCAGTCCTTTTTTGTCGATATAGTCGTAAAAGATCTTGCTGGATTGCTCGAGATAGGAGTTTTTTACCGAGAGCAGGAAGGTGGCACTTGCATCATCCTCGTTTTTTGGCTTGTGTATTGGCCCTTCAAGCAACCCCTTGGCACCGAAGGTACTTACATCAAATTTGCCGGCAAGCCGGTTCTTATTCCCGTCGCGGGTGGTTACATCCATCACCGAGGAGAGCCGTCCGCCATATTCCGCGCCGAAGCCCCCTGTATAGACATCCACGTTTTTGAGAATATCCACATCGAATACAGAAAAGAGACCGATGGAGTGAAACGGGTTATAGATGATCATCCCGTCGTAGAGCACCTTATTCTGAATAGGAGGGCCGCCGCGGATATACAATTGCCCGCCCTGGTCACCCGAAAAGATAACGCCGGGGAGGATCTGCAGGTATTGGGCAAGGTCGGGCTGACCGCCGATGGTTGGAATTGACTGGATCTCCTTGGGGGTGATTTTAATGATACTGGTCTGGGTTTCCCTTACCTTGTCCTGCCTGGCGGCGGAGATGTTGATCTCATCAAGCTGAACGGTCGACTTGGTAAGATAAAGTTTTTTGGAAAGAAGCTCGTTTGACTTGATTGTTACCGGCATTTTGAGGGTGTCGAAGCCAACATAGGTTACCATCAGGAAGTACTGGCCGGGCGGGAT
The DNA here is from genome assembly GCA_903928285.1 of uncultured Bacteroidales bacterium. Taxonomy (GTDB): domain Bacteria; phylum Bacteroidota; class Bacteroidia; order Bacteroidales; family FEN-979; genus CAIVAT01. Next base: position 12,172 of record CAIYQH010000408.1, on the reverse strand, counting down.
TTTGGTGATCGCAAAATAACCGTTTGCATCGGTCGGTGCGCCGATGGATGTTTTATACAGGTAAACATTGGTGAACAGCACCGGCTCCCCGGTTTCCTGTTCATAAACAAAACCGCGGATGGAACCATTCTGGGCAAAGCCGACCTGGTGACAGGTCGCAAAGAGGACGACAAGCAGAAAATATACCGGAAATAGTTTGTATAGCTTCATGGGAAGAGAGATGGATTTGATTTCAACCAACAAAATTAGTCATATTCATCGATTAAAAAAAGTAAAATCCTCAACTCCTATCTTTATGCAGATTAGGAAAATATTCTTATTTTTGTCCAAATTCAACTCCATTTGAAACCTATCTATGCAGAAGTTATTGTTATTGGGTGACGAAGCAATTGCACAGGGTGCCCTGGATGCCGGCATCTCTGGAATATATGCCTATCCGGGAACTCCCTCCACTGAAATTACTGAATTTATCCAGAATTCTAAATTTGCGCACGACAACCATATTCATTCAAGTTGGTCAACCAATGAGAAAACAGCCATGGAATCAGCATTGGGCATGTCCTATGCCGGCAAACGCACCATGGTATGCATGAAGCACGTAGGCCTGAACGTAGCAGCCGACCCGTTTATCAACTCCGCCATAACCGGGGCCAACGGTGGTATTATGGTCGTTTCAGCCGATGATCCCTCCATGCACTCCTCTCAAAACGAACAGGATTCCCGGTTCTTCGGGAAGTTTGCCCTCGTTCCGATCCTCGAACCCAGCCATCAGCAGGAGGCTTATGACATGGTCGGATATGGATTCGATTTTTCTGAAAAATACAAGATTCCCATCCTGATGCGGATTACAACCCGGCTGGCACATTCAAGGTCAGGCGTGGTCAGAAATGCAGAGGTCAGGAAGCAAAACGAACTGAAAATGCCTTCCGATCTCAGGCAGTTTGTATTGTTGCCAAACCTTGCCAAAAAAAGATACAAGAATCTGCTCAAGGACCATACGGCATTTGTCATGGAGTCGGAGAAATCGCCGTTTAATCTCTATTTTGACGGTCCTGACAAGTCGAAAGGGATCATTGTTTGCGGGATTGCCTACAACTACCTGATGGAAAATTTTCCCGACCGCAGGGTCCCCTTTCCTGTCCTGAAAATCGGGCAGTATCCCTTACCCCGGAACATGGTTGAAAAAATGGCGGATGAATGTGATGAGATCCTGGTTATTGAAGAGGGTTATCCTATCATAGAGGAATTGCTCAAGGGTTATCTTGGCCGTGGCATAAAGGTCCGGGGCCGTCTTGACGGTACGCTGCCCCGCGACGGGGAACTGAACCCGAATCTCCTGGCTGTCGCCCTGGGTAAACCAGACACGTTTGGCCTGCCGGTGCCCGACCTGGTGGTGGGCCGCCCTCCCTCCCTGTGCAGTGGCTGTCCGCATATCGACTCCTATTACGCATTGAGTGAAACGCTTCACAGCCTTTCGCACGGCAGGGTTTTTTCTGATATCGGTTGCTATACCCTCGGCGCCCTGAAACCCTATGAGGCTATCAACTCATGTGTTGATATGGGGGCCTCCATCACCATGGCCAAGGGAGCTGCCGATGCCGGCCTGATCCCTTCCGTTGCCGTGATCGGGGATTCAACCTTTACCCATTCCGGGATGACAGGTCTGCTGGATGCCGTCAATGATAAATCGCCCATCACCGTGATGATCCTTGATAATGGTACCACCGCCATGACGGGAGGTCAGGATTCACAGGCCTTCGGGAAGATCGAAGATATCTGTAAAGGCCTGGGTGTGGAAGAGGCTCATATCCGCATATTGAAACCCCTGAAAAAATACCATGACGAGAATGTCGCGATCATGAAAGAGGAACTTGCCTATATGGGCGTTTCGGTGATCATTCCCCGGCGTGAATGTATTGTGGCCATCGATAAGAGGATAAGGGAAAAATTAAAGAACAAGTAAATTACTACCTGATGAAGAAAGATATTATTTTGGCAGGCGTTGGCGGTCAGGGAATCATTTCCATCGCCTCCATCATCGGCTATGCAGCACTCGAGCAAGGCATGTTTCTGAAACAATCTGAAGTTCACGGGATGAGCCAGCGGGGAGGCGATGTGATGTCGAACCTGAGGATCTCCCACGAGGAGATCGCTTCCGATCTGATCCCCTTCGGCCAGGCCGATATGATCATTTCCATCGAACCCCTCGAATCACTCCGCTACCTGCCCTACCTTTCGGGCGAAGGCTGGGTCATTACCAACACCCGGCCCTTCAACAACATCCCAAATTATCCTGATCCTGACAAAATCATGGCGGAAATCGTCAAAGTACCCCATCACATTGCCCTCGATGCAGATGCCACGGCTAAGGAAGCAGGTTCAACCAAGGCCGCCAACATTGTGATCCTGGGGGCTGCCTCCCCGTTTCTGGGTATGGCCTATGAGAAAATCGAAGAGGCTATCATGTTCACCTTCAGGAAAAAAGGAGACAAAATTATCGGGATGAATTTAGCTGCGCTAAAGGCAGGCCGAGATTTTGCACGTGACCATATGTAATTAATTACTACCTTTGCACGCTTTTATTTTACAGAAACATACAAAAATGAGGATTTTACAGCGAAAATTAGCCCATTACACCGAACCACAGAAAGTGGAAAAAATGGGGATTTACCCATTTTTCAGGATGATTGAATCGGATCAGGATACTGTGGTGACCATGAATGGGAAAAAGGTGCTGATGTTCGGTTCAAACAGCTACCTTGGGTTGACGAATCATCCGAAAATCAAAGAGGCTGCGATCAGGGCGACTGAAAAATATGGTACCGGTTGTGCAGGCTCGCGCTTTCTCAACGGGACGCTGGATATCCATATCGAGCTGGAAACCAAACTGGCTGAATTTGTCGGTAAACAGGCTGCACTGGTCTATAGTACCGGTTTCCAGGTAAACCTGGGCGTTATTCCCACAGTTACCGGCCGCAACGATTATATCCTGATTGATGAACTCGACCATGCTTCCATTATCGAAGCCACCCGCCTTTCATTTGCCAAAGTCCTGAAATTCCGTCACAATGACATGCATTCGCTCGAATCGATCCTGAAACGGTGCGAACCCGGCAGGATCAAACTGATCGTGGTCGACGGTGTGTTCAGTATGGACGGCGATATCGCCAATGTTCCTGAAATTGTCAGACTGGCCGAAAAGTATGAAGCTACTGTCATGGTCGACGATGCCCATTCCATCGGGGTTCTGGGAAAGTCAGGCGCAGGTACTGCCAGCCATTTCGGCCTTACCGACAAAGTTGATCTCATTATGGGCACCTTCTCAAAATCACTTGCCGCACTGGGTGGGTTCATTGCCAGCGATTTTGAAACAATCAATTATATCAAGCACCATTCCCGTACCCTGATTTTCAGCGCTTCCGCCACACCCGCTTCGGCAGCAGCCGTTCTGGCAGCGCTTGAAATCATTAAAAGTGAACCGGAACGGATTGAACACCTGTGGGACGTCACCCATTACGCCATTGATAATTTCAGGAAGCTGGGATTCGATATCGGAAGTACCGTCACGCCGATTATTCCCCTGTATATCCGTGATAACCTGAAAACACTCACGATCACCCGGATGTTACTGGATGAGGGCATTTTTGTCAACCCCGTTGTTTCTCCCGCAGTCAGTAAAGACAATACACTGATCCGTTTTTCACTGATGGCTACCCATACACGGGATCAGGTTGATATGGCCCTGGAGAAATTTGAAAAACTGGGGAAGAAACTCCACATCCTTTCAAAATAATGCTGATGGCAAAATCCGATACGATCGAAGTCGTTAAAGTATGCAGCAAAAAGGATCTGAAAAGATTCATCAAGTTCCAATACCAGCATTATAAAGGCAACCAGTTCTGGTGTCCGCCTTTAAGGATGGACGAGGTTAATACACTAAGCAGGGAGAAAAACCCTGCTTTTGACTTTTGTGAGGCAGAATACTGGATTGCATATCGCGGCGGGGAAATTGTGGGCCGCGTGGCAGGGATCATCAACCATAAGGCCAATGAACGCTGGAATGATAAACTGGTACGCTTTGGCTGGATCGAATTTATTGACGATGATGAGGTCTCCCGTATTTTGACAGAAACCGTCGAAGAATGGGGCAGATCGAAAGGGATGACAGGGATCCACGGCCCGCTTGGCTTTTCTGATATGGATTACGAAGGGATGCTGATCAAGGGTTTTGATGAACAGTCAACCCTGACCTCCATCTACAACTATCCCTATTACGTTCAGCATATGGAAAAGCTGGGCTTTGGAAAGGCAGCCGACTGGGTGCAGTATGAGTTTGAAATTCCTCCCTCCATCCCCGATAAAGTTGAACGGTTATCCCTGCTGGTGCAGGAGAAATATAAACTGCGCATCGTCAAGGCGCGCACGGCAAAGGAATTGCTTCCCTATGCACCCAAAATGTTCCGCACCCTGAATGCAGCGTTCAAAGACCTGTACGGATATACCGAGCTGTCGCAGAAACAGATGGATATGTATGTGAAATCCTATTTCGGTTTTATCCGCCCCGAATTCGTCTCTTTCGTGGTGGATGAACAGGATGAACTGGTAGGATTCGGCGTCTCCATGCCCTCGCTGACAAAAGCGCTGCAAAAATGCAACGGGAAGCTCTTCCCCTTTGGCTTTATCTATATCCTCAGGGCCATCAAAAAGAACAACATAATCGATATGTACCTCAATGGGGTTCGTCCCGATTATCATGGCAAGGGGGTTAATTCATTATATTACAATGAAATGCACCGGGCCTATATCAATTATGGCATCAAAAAGGCCATTACCAGTCCGCAGCTTGAGGACAATGCCAAAGCGCTTACCATCTGGAAGAACTTCAATGGCCGGCAGCATCTGACACGCCGCTGCTGGATCAAACATTTTTAATATACCCGCTCCTGCTTTTGCCTGTCGGCAGAAAGGCACGGAAAGGTGAAAGGTGCAGCCATGACAAATATTCTGATCACAGGCGCCAGCGGATTTATTGGCAGTTTCCTGGTAGAAGAGGGGCTTGACAAGGGCTTCACGGTCTTTGCCGGTATCCGCAGGTCAAGTTCCCTTCAATATCTCCGGGATCCCCGCATAAAGTTTCTCGAATTCGATTTCTCCAGTACTGAAACAGTAAAGAAGACGCTGCAGGAATGCCTGGAACAGAATATCCGCTTTCACTATATCATTCATAACGCCGGGTTGACAAAGGCCAGGAAAAAGGAGGATTTTCACCGGGTAAACTGCCGGAACACCATCCATTTCATCGAAGCCTTGCAGCAAACCGGGATGGTACCTGAAAAGTTCATCTTTATCAGCAGTCTTGCCGCATACGGTCCGGGAAATCCCGATACAGGCGAACCCGTCAGGCTTGCCGGTGAACCCAGGCCTATCGAGCTTTACGGCAAAAGCAAGCTGGAAGCCGAACGTTATATTACAGGCTTAACAGGTTTTCCCTGGCTGATCGTCAGGCCAACCGGTGTTTACGGCCCAAAGGAGAAGGACTATTTTGTCTTTTTCAAAACGATCAACCGCGGGATGGAACCCTATATCGGCTTTAAGAAACAAATTCTCACCTTTATCTATGTGCGCGACCTGGTCAGGTTTATCTTCCTGGCAATGACATCAGTTCATGTGCAAAAAGCCTATTTTGTTGCCGATGGGCGGGAATACCCGTCGGAGGAATTTGCCGCCATAACCAAGAGGGCGCTGGGAAGGAAAACGGTCCGTTTTACGGTCCCGCTGGCGCTGGTAAAGGCCATTGCCGTTGCCGGCGAAACGCTTGCCGGAGTCTGGGGAGGTACCCCTACGCTGAACAGTGACAAATACAATGTATTAAGCAGTACCAACTGGCGCTGCGAGGTTGAACCTCTTATGCGGGATTTCGGGTTTAAGGCCGAATACGATCTGGAGAAAGGGGTGAAGGAAACCTTAGCCTGGTATCGGAAAGAGGGATGGCTTTAAATTAAAAACCCGGCGTTGCCGGCTGATATTTTCATATTTTTGCGAATGGTTATGGTTGCCTGAAAACATTCTCAGACAGAACGGTCCTACATATGAGCGAAATTACCCTCCTGAAGGTATCCACGGTTAAAGAACTGAAGCGGTTTATCGATTTTCCTTTTCAACTTTACAAGGGAAATGCATTTTGGGTACCACCCCTGATTTTCGATGAATTAAATACCCTGAGGAAAGACAAAAACCCTGCTTTTGAGTATTGTGAGGCTGAGTACTGGATTGCCCTCCGCGATAACAAACCTGTGGGTCGCGTTGCCGGCATCATCAATCACATGGAATATGAGCGATGGAATGAAAAACTTGTGAGATTCGGCTGGATTGATTTTATCGATGATCCTCACGTTTCTGAACTGCTGATTAATACCGTTAAGGAGTGGGGACGGTCGAAAGGGATGACCGGGATCCACGGGCCGCTGGGCTTTACGGATATGGATCCTGAAGGGATGCTCACCGAGGGGTTTGACCAGCTGTCAAGTCTGTCGGCCATCTACAACCATTCCTATTACAATGATCACATCCTGCGGCTGGGCTTTGAAAAGGCTACCGACTGGGTGCAGTTTGAAATCAACATTCCCACCGAGATCCCTGCCAAAGTCGAGCGTATGACCAGAATCGTTCTGGAAAAATACAAACTGCGCCTGCTGAAACCACGGAAAGCCAGTGAGATTCGTCCCTATGCCACGAAAATGTTCAACATGTATAATGAGGCGTTTCATGATCTTTACGGATTTACCGCATTGACACAGAAGCAGATGGACTGCTATACGAAACAGTATTTCGGTTTCATCAGGCCCGAATTTATTTCGCTGATCATTGATGATCAGGATGAAATTGCCGGTTTTGGGATCACCATGCCCAGTATGGACAAGGCGATGCAGAAAACGCACGGAAGGTTGTTCCCATTTGGTTTTCTTCACCTGTTAAAGGCCATGTACTGGAACGACTCAATCCATATGTATCTTATCGGTGTCAGACCCGATTACCAGGGAAAAGGCGTGCTTGCCCTCGTGTACCACGAACTGAACAAGGCCTATATCGCAGCGGGGATGAAAACCGCCCGCACCCATCCCCAACTGGAAGAGAACTTCCGGGCAGTCTCCATCTGGAAAAATTATGATGCCAGAGTAAACATCAGGCGCCGGTGCTATACCAGTTCCCTGTAATAGCAGAAATTTCTCAGTAAGCCTGAGGTTTCTGTTACGTATGGCAGCCTATTGACGCTGCCGACGGGGTTGGCGCCCTGAGTTGGTATCTTGTTCGGGTAAGACGGCAATGAAACTCCCTGGGCTCCCAGTCAGCCTGGATTTGTCAGTCAAGATTCATCTTTATCATCGTTCCTGCCCGACAGGTTCATGAACATGCCCGGAGACCGCTTTCAACGGAAAGAGGAGGGGATCGCGCGGACTTTTGCCTTAGCTGCAATCGTGGATTTCACAGGCGCAGGCCATGGCCATCCGGTTACCAGGGGACTGTAATTCCCTGTGATCGCCTCATACTGCCTGTAGTTTCCGCTTCCTGCTTCATACTTGTATTCCTCGCGGTATCTATGCTGTGAATTTATCTCCTGGTCCTGGTAATTTAAAATATTGCCAAAACTATTATAGGTATAGTTTTCTACGTTATATTGTACCCAGGTGTTATTGCTCCAGTCGTAACCTTTGCTGGAGGTTAACCGGCCACCGGTATATTCCATGGCGTATTTCCAGACATCCAAATTCCCTGTGTAGTATGTGGAATCAATTTCGGTGGTTATCTGATTTCCCTGGTACATATAGGTAATCCAATATTCTTCATTCCCATTGTTATAGGTTATATTCGTGGCGATAATTCTTTTATTGTTGTCATAGGTGCAAAGGGCTTTCTCAGATTCCGTCCAGACGCCGGATGAAAAATTATACCAGATGGCTGAAGTCAAACCTGCCGTACTGTAGGTATAGGTCCATTTATAGGCAGTATATTCGTCCCCTGCCTGATCAAACGAGTGGGTAAGGATTTCAGCTGGATTGGTGCCTGAAAAGGAGGTGACTTCAGTAACACTGCTTTTATACCAGATACCGTTGGTCGTATCATAGCGGGTTACGGAGATTAGCTGGTTGCCATTATATTGAAAGGTTGTTTTAGCAGTTTTTACCAAGTTTGCGTAATGGTAATCTATTGCTGAAGCCAGTTGATTTCCTGAATACTGGTAAACAGTTTTAAAATTGATTGTGTCATTCACATAATAGGCCCATTCAATAATACGCTGTGCGGAGGAGGCTCCAGGCGCTTCGGAAGTTTTTTTCTTGCACGAGATTAAGAAACATCCTGCCGCAAATAAAACCAGGATGAGAATGACGCGGAAATGGTAAATTGTTTTCATAATTCAGGGATTAAGGGTTACTTACTAAATACGATTGGAAACCGTATGGGGAAGAAAGAGATTCCTCTTTTTTCAATGGATGCCGCTGATGAATTGTACATTCCGCCATGTGTTCCTGGGGCCGGTGGAGGTGGATTTTACAGGGTAGGGCCAGGAAGTTCCGGGAAATTCGGTAAATCCGTTTTCGATGAAGGCAAACAACCTGAAATTTCCCGCTCTGGTTTCATAGTTGAACTCCTCCTTGTCCCTGTAACTTAGGTCAACCGAAACCCATTGATAATTAATGATATTCCCTTCAGAGTTATACTGGAATGTTTCATTATAGGTTAAGACCCATGTATTATTGTTCCAGTCAAAGTCCTGAACATGGGAAAGCTGGTTATTCACATACTGACAATTGTATTTCGTTATAGAGAGGTTGCCGTTCAGATTGCTTGAATCCAGTTCTGTAGTCATGGTGTTCCCCTGATAAATATAGGTATAACTGAAATTATAATTATAGTTGCTGCTCTGGTAATTCATCCTGAGAATCCTTGAACTGTTATCATAGAGGTACTGGAATCCTTCGGTTTCGGTCCAGGAACCCGAGTTGTAGAGGTAATAGGTTTTACCTTTCAACAAATTTCCGGTGTAGGTGAACGTTAACTTATATTTACTGGTTTCATTTCCGGATTGATCATAGTTCTGCGTTACGACCTCCGATGGGTTGCTCCCACTATAAGCCGTTATTCCGGTAACATATCGTTTAATCCAGGTATCACCGGTCGTGTCATACCGGGTAATGGTGGAGAGCTGATTTCCATTATAGGCTAAGAGGAGTTTGTGTTGTTTGACCATTCGGGAGGAATAGGTGGTCACCTCAGTAATATTGTTACCGGAATAATGGTATACATCTTTACTGTAAAGTGAATCTAAATCATAGGTTGCCCACTCTGTAATGCGCTGAGAGGAGGCGGGTGTATTGGATGGAGTGGATTCAGTGGTTTTTTTCTTGCAGGAAAAAAATGCCATACAGGATAGTAAAAGGACTATAACAAGCCCGATTGGGGAAAAATAGTTTGTTCTCATATACGGGTATTTTGTTTAATCACAGATAAAAATCATTTAATAAAAACAAGAAAATTTCACGATACATTGAATTCTATTGATCCAGCTTCTCAGTTAGGGTTGTGTTTTGCAGGAATTCAAATCCAATCGGGTCACCTCAATGGATCCTGCAATTACTCATGGGAATGACAGTGCTATTATCTGCTGATTTTGTTCCATCTGGATTGCCACATTCTTTTGTTATTATCCGGATATCCCGGCATGGGTAAAAGCACAGGGAATTAAAAAACAGGGAAACCTTGGTGGTTATCCCTGTTCGATTTTCGTCATCCTGCAAATCTGTTATAAGTTTAATTTGATGCCGATGTTCAATTCAACATTGCTGAAATTATATGACACCTTGTTCCGTTTATCAGCGCTACCAATGGGAATATTCGCTTTGGTGTCATATGTTTTCTCATAGGTCCATTCTTTGTCCCTTGTTGTGTACGTTGGTAATTGATCTACTCCGTCCGCGGTCGCTTCGGTAACCTTCCCCTTGGTCGGGGCGTAGGTAATCCCATTGAATACCATCTCGGCATAAAGTACCATTTTTCCTGACAGATGATAATCAACCCCTCCGGCAGCGGTAAACCCGGCGGCAATGCCTCCGTAATTCTTTTCTTTATATACCCCTGAACCTGTATTATCAGTTGCGTCAAAGCCATACGTTTGGGAGGGGAGGATACCCAGAATCATGCCAAGACGGGCGTATGGGTTTATCTTTTCCAACCCGGGTGTAATAATAATGGTTGGAACCAACTGAAGCATCATTCCTGACATTTTTTCATCCTGAGTAGCAGTGCTGGAAGTATTGCCGGTAGTTGTGGTCCGTGTATTATGAGTTTTTTTATTTAATCCGATAAACTCATTAACCCCAACTTCAATACCTATATATTTCGACATCATATGCCCGAATGCAAGATTGATGTTGAAGCCGCCGCCCAGTCCCTGTGATTTTATTGTCAAGTTATCGAGGGTGTTATTGATTTGTTGCTCATCGGACCAACTTGAACCATTATATTGATTTAGTCCGAGACCACCGCCAACACCAAAACGAATATAATTTGTCTGGGCGGAGGCCACCACCGCCATCAGGCAAATAGCCGAAATTAGCAGAAACATTTTCATAAGGATTTGTTTTTAATGAAGATAGATGATTAATAATGTTTGAGAGAATGGTTAACGGGCTGCCGGGTCTGACCATTGGTGAAAAACATTCAGAACGCTGCAGCTGAGTGCTTGACGGCGGCCCGTTAACCTGACCCTGTTGATTTAGAAATAAAATGCCAGATTGATGGCACCGCCTGTGTTGCTGTTGTCAATGCCGAAATAAGGAGTCCGGCAAATAACAGCATACTGATTTTTTTCATGGTTTTGTGTTTTTAGTGAATATTTGGTTAATTAGGGTTTCAATTAAACATTGAACGGGGAATTTCTTTAACAGGCAACCTTCCTGACTTGTTAACTTCGCAGTCAACCGGGATGCAGCGTGTCGTAATTATTTGACAAAAGGATAGAACACTTTTTGTGTTTTTGCAGCAAAAGTGCCTTTTTTGCAGGTGTAGTTTGCCTCAACGATCAGTAATACTTGAGAACAATTGGTATTGCTGTAAACCCAGGAAACCTGGTAGAGGTTTTTCAGCTGGCCGCTGATCATGGCAAACAGGTTTTTAAGGGTGGTAATATCCGGCGTATAATAATACCGTCCGCCGGTTTGTTTGGCAATCGTATCCAGAATAGCATCATTGGCCATGCCAAAACCGAGAGTATAGAGGGGGATTTGCTTGTTTATGGCCAGACTGATAAGATCTGTCTGTGAAATGGTGGATTGATTATCCTGGCCATCTGTAAACCCGATAACGGCCGGCATGAACCCATTCCGGGTGTTGTTGAAGGCTTCAACATCGTTCAAGCCATAGGCCATGGCGCTGTAAAAAGCGGTGTTGTTGAACTGCCAGGACCAATAATTATGCAACGAATCAAGCAGCCGGGTGGTATCCGTGGTAAACCGCTGGATCCGCTCTATGTACGAGCTGAACTTGATCAGTTCAATCTGATCATTCGGGTTTTTAAGGACGATGAAGTTGCCTGTTGCCGTTTCAAGATCTCCGATATAGCCATCCATACTCCCTGAATAATCCAGTACCAGCGGCGTGGCGATATTATTGCCTGTTTTATTCAGTTTTTCAAAGGTCATGGAGGCGATCATAGCGGTATCCTGCGACCCGACGCAAACCTGCTTGATGATGAAGTTATACTGGTTGAAGTCGGAAAATGGCTTGCCATTCTGGTCGGTCACGGAAAGATACAGGTTGATCTGGGTGCTCTTCAATTTCGACAGCTCGATTCTCGGGATACTGGCAATGATTTTGGTGGTGGAGGTATCGCTCATGTTGGAATAGGGCTGTACGCCACCACTGCTTGTTTCGTTAGTCTTTTTCTTGCAACCTGATAGCAGGCCAACTGCAATAATGACGATTACCAGCAGCATGCCGGAAAGTCTCAGAAGGGGGATGTTCAGGGATTTCGTTGTTTTCATAATTTAAATCATTGTTGTCCGGTAAAACCGGAATTGGTTAATATTTTCGATTAAACTCCTTGATAATCAGCATTAGCATATTCATTTTCTAAAAGTAAGCCCCTTCTTTATGCAGAAAGAGAGACTGCTTTTTC
>CAIYQH010000407.1 GCA_903928285.1 uncultured Bacteroidales bacterium | reverse complement strand
GTGAAATTCGGTGAAGAGGGTACGGATAAAAGGCTTATAAAAGAGGAGGAGGTGAGACGCTGGGAAACACTGGTTGTTGAGGCTCAGAAACCTTTGGCATGATTATCCAACTATATATCAGCAGCTGACATTAAGGTCTTTCTACAAAATTCACACCGTTAATTTCATAATATGTGCGGCATTTCAGGAATTTTTTGCTACGATGACAGGACATTGATTGATAAGATCACCCATATGACGGATCTGATCAATTACAGGGGACCGGATGGTTTTGGATACCTGGCATATCAAACCGGGACACGGTACGTGAAACACTTTAAAGAGGCTGGAGAAGTTGCTGAGTCCTACAACCTGTTCCTGGGGCACCGGCGGCTTTCCATCATCGACCTCAGTGAGAACTCCCGCCAGCCCATGGCGTACATGGACGAGCGTTATCACCTTGTGTACAACGGGGAAATCTATAATTATCTCGAACTGAAAGATATCCTGAATAAAAAAGGGTACAGTTTCCAGGCAAAAAGCGACACCGAGGTTATCCTGGCAGCCTATCATGAATGGGGGGTCGATTGTGTCAGGTACTTTAACGGTATGTGGTCATTTTCTCTTTTAGACACAAAGGAGAACACCCTCTTCTGCTCGCGCGACCGCCTGGGCGTGAAGCCCTTCTACTACTACGCCGATAACCGGTATTTTGCCTTTGGTTCTGAAATCAAGCAACTGCTCTCGCTGGATATCACAGAAAAAAAATTCGACCTGGGATCGGTTTTTGACTACATCGTGTTTGACATCTACAACAGCCTGGGATCCAACACCTTTTACAGCTCGATCAAACAACTGCAACCGGGTCACAACCTCATGATCAACCTGAATGACCCGAAATTACCGGCCGGCCTGGAACAAAAGCAGTACTGGCAGCTTGATTTATCAAAGAAACTAACAAGTCTGAGCGATGATGCCTATGGGGAGAAATTTTGTGATCTGTTCGAAGATGCAGTAAAACTGAGGCTTCGCAGCGATGTGCCCGTTGGAACGGCATTGTCGGGCGGGCTCGACAGCAGCGGGATCGCCTGCATGATCAAAAAAATCCACCAGGGCGCGAACATCAATGATCTCCAGAATACCTTCACCTCCTGTTCCGACCGCCCTGAATACGATGAAACCTCCTACGCGGAGCTGGTTGTCAACCATACCAATGCAAAAGCCTATTATACGATTCCGACTTCTGAAAAGCTGCTCAATGAGTATGAACGGTTGATCTGGCACCAGGAAGAGCCCTTTATCAGCACCAGTATCTTTGCGGGCTGGTGCATCAGCGAGCTCACCCGGCAAAACGGGGTCATCGTCACACTCGACGGCCAGGGGCCAGATGAAATGCTGGGGGGATATCATCCCTACGACCACTATCTTTCCGATATCCTGCAGCAGGGAAAGATGTTGTCCTTCCTGAATGAAACGAAAATCTACCAGAATAAACTGGGGATCCCTTACAATAAAATGATGCTCCAGGTTCTGAAAACCTTCACCAAACGATATGTTTCAAACAACAGTTTTGTAAAACACGGTCACAACCTGGCATACCTGAACAAGGACTTTATTAAACCGGGATTTGCAGCGTCCCATTATCTGAACCAGTTTCATAAAAGCTGCTATGACCATGGCTACCTGAATAATTATTTTCTGAATGCGACCACCCGGTTTCCCCTTCCCGGCATCCTGAAACAGGTTGACCGGAACTCGATGGCATTTTCGACTGAATCAAGGTTACCGTTTCTCGATTACCGGCTGGTCGAATATTCCTTTTCACTGCCGACGTCGCAGAAAATTAACCATGGGCTGAGCAAGCTGGTCTACCGCAATGCCATGAAAGGGGTGTTGCCCGAACCGATCCGGACCCGGAAAACCAAGCTGGGATTTGTAACGGCCGAGCCCTTCTGGCTGAAGGATGATCGTATAAAAGAGCTGTTTTTATCGAGGTACCACGATATACCCGGGGATAACCTGTTGAATCAGCAGGAGATTATCAGGGTTTTCGAAAGGTTTGTTGACAACAGGGAACCCTTTTCGACCCAGTATTGGAAAACCTTCAACCTGGTTTCTTTACAAAAAATCTTAAACATCTCTTATTAATCCTTGTCCATTAACCAGTTTACGACATCCGACCGATGCTCATGCCATCAACCCCGACCGCCGAAGC
>CAIYQH010000406.1 GCA_903928285.1 uncultured Bacteroidales bacterium | reverse complement strand
TTTTCAAGACCTTTTTAAAAGAACAGAGCATGGGGGGGTTGATGATCACCGAACCCGATTATGGGAGCAATGCCCTGCACATGCATACCTCCTTTACCGAATGTGACGACCGTTTTCATATCAGGGGGACCAAACACTGGGCAGGGCTTACCGGATATGCGCGTTACTGGCTGCTTACCGCGCGCGAGCAGTCGAAAAGCGGGGATCTGAAAAGGGACATTCAGTTCTTTATCTGTGATGTAAACCAACCCGGGCAGCAGATCGTGGTTGAGGAGAAATTTGATAATCTTGGTTTATTCCAGATCCCCTATGGACGCAACCGGATTGATGTGTCAGTGCCACGGAGGAATCAGCTGGAGCCGGAATCCACAGGTATCAACCTGCTGCTGGATCTCCTGCACAGGAGCCGTTTGCAATTTCCAGGGATGGCGCTGGGATTTATTCAACGAATGATGGATGAAGCCATCACGCACTGTAAACAGCGACTGGTAGGCGGGAAGAGTCTCTTTCATTATGACCAGGTGCAGAAACGGCTCGCACAGCTGCAGGCATCGTTCACCATCGCCTCTGCCATGTGTGCCCATAGTTGCGGCAAAGCCGGGCTGGAGCATGATTTGTCGGCAGGCGGCATGGTGGCCAACTCCTTTAAAAGCGTGGTTACCGACCTGATGCAGGAGGCTGCACAGTCGCTGGTTCAGCTGGTGGGGGCAAAGGCATACCGGTACAACCATATTGGCGGACGAGGGATCATCGACAGCCGTCCCTTCCAGATCTTTGAAGGCTCAAATGATATTCTCTACACGCAGATTTCGGAATATGTCGTACGACAGATGAAAAAGCTGAAGGAGCATAACCTTTACCGGTTCCTCCATTCAAACGGGCCGACAGAAAACAGTGTCCAGACGATCAGGCATCTCCTTGATTTCGAACTTAACCTGCAGCTCCCCCAGCGTAAACTGGTGGAGCTCGGACAGGTCATCGGGCGCATCGTTTCGATGGAGATGGTGATTAACCTGGGTCAACAGGGTTTCAGGCAGGACCTGGTCCGGAATGCACTTGAAATTTTACGCAGTGATATTTCGGGACTGATGGGAAATTTCCAATCAGGCGAATCAACCCTGGTGGTGGCCGACTATCAGCAGAATAGTTCCTGGCTTCATTTGCAGGGAAATTCATAGTTGCCTGTATCGTTTCTGGTATTTTCATGAATCGCCTTTATTTACAGGGCTTCCAAGAGCTTTTACGGAAGTTTTGTGTCATTTTTTAAAAATTGTGTAAAATAATTAACAACGAGTTGGAAAATTATTTTATATTTGTTAAAAATTACAGAGCGCTGGTATTTTAACAAATTCATGAATGGAATATGGATTTAACATTCCCTGTTTCATTCATTTAGCAATGAATATAGCATGGAAAAGATTCTGATCATCGACGACGAACAGTTGTACAGGACGATGTTGAAACATACCCTGGTCAAAGAGGGATATACTACCATTGAAGCCGAAAATGGCGAGTCGGGTTTGGCGCTGGTGGCTAGCGAACATCCTGACCTTGTATTGACCGATTTTCGGATGCCGGGCATGGATGGCCTGGAGGTTCTTTCAGAAATTCATAAAATTGATCCGCGGTTGCCCGTTGTTCTCTTTACTGCCTTCGGGGATGTAGCCCTTACCATCAGGTCAATACAGGTTGGCGCTTTCGATTTTCTCGAAAAGCCCTTCAATCCGCTTCAGCTGAAAATTACAGTTCATAATGCCCTGAATTCGGTGAGGCTAAGCAACAGCCTCAACGAGGTTCTCACCAACGGCGTTTCAGGCGAAGCCATGCTGGAAGAAAATATCCCGATGGGGAAGACGCTCCAGATGAAAGAGATCTTTAAAAATATCGGTCGTATCTCGCTGAACAAAGTGAATGTACTCATCCAGGGGGAGACAGGTACCGGGAAAGAACTCATCGCCAGGCTCATTCATTTTGCCGGGGTGACACGACATAGCCCATTTGTGATCCTTAACTGCAGCACCCTTTCAGAATCACTGCTTGAAAGTGAGCTATTCGGACAAGTAAAAGAATCCTTTACAGGTACTTTCATTGAAAAGAAGGGGAAGCTGGAACTGGCGGGAGATGGTTCGATTTTTTTAAGTGAAGTATCTGATATATCGTTGAATACGCAAGTTAAACTGTTGCGTGTCATCCAGGATCTTGAGTTTGAAAAGGTAGATGGTCAGGAGACTATTCCACTGAAAGCCCGCATCATAGCCTCCACAACCCGCGATCTTGAAACGCTGGTCAAGGAGGGGAAATTCAGGGAGGATCTCTATTACCGGCTCAAGGTTTTCACCATATCGCTGCCTCCCCTGCGCGAGCGCAAGGAGGATATGCGCGACCTGGTCATCCATTTCCTGCATAAACTCAATAAACGCATGAATAAAAATGTCATCAAAATCGGTGATGGCGTTATCGAGCTACTGCAGGCCCACGACTGGTTTGGAAATCTCCGCGAACTTGAAAACGCTATTCTCCAGGCTATTGTCATGTCAAAAAGCGATGTTCTCGAAAAGGATAATATTACGCTAAACAAGCTTCAGACCACTCATTCCGAACCCGATAACCTGCCACAGCTCCGATCTCTTTCGGATGTTGAGAAATATCATATCGAACGGATTCTCAATGAGGTGAAATGGAACAAGGTGGAAGCGTCCCGCGTCCTTGAGATCACCCGGCCAACCCTCAATGCGAAAATTGAAAAATACGGTCTGGTCAGAAACTGATCTCCCTGTTTTAATCGGTAAAACCCTTCTTTTTCCGGTCAAAGGTCGTTATCTGTCATTTACCTGTTAATCAGGTTACCAGGCAGATTCATCGACTGCTTTTATCCTCTGAAAGAATTGATTTTCTTCAGGATGGACCGCTATTTATATTTGCTGAAACCTTCCGGGACCGACTGTATGAAATCCGTCAGTTGCTTTTTTCGACAAGCTGTTTCAGATTTAATTTGGTTTTTGGTTCAGAATAGATTGCTTCTACCGTATGGCTTGCCGGGTGCAGGCAGATGACTTCTTACAGCTGATTCCGGAAGGTTATCCTGGTTTTATGCGCGATGAAACCTGTTCTCATGAGGCCGCCGTGCCGGGCAGCCTCACTTTTTAACTATTCTGTTGACAGACTAACCCTTTAAACTTTAGAAAGATGAAAAAACTTCTCTTTTTTCTGACCGGGTTCTGCATTTGTTCGCTGGCCTTCTCACAACAAAAACCTGTTGTTCTTTCCAGTTCCATGCAAAACCTGATGGTCCCGAAGCCAGCCAGTCCCGATGATCCATGTCAGTTTGGGCAAACCATCAACAACACAGCAAACTCAAAGGCAGCATTGGAGGAAATGATCGGTGGATCAGATGTTTATGACCAGCAGACCAACTCTTCGATGCCCTCCAGATTATATCTCTGGCCGGATGGCGCTGTTTCCGCCACCTGGATGAAGAGTGATCTTACCGGTAATGCGGACCGCGGCACCGGCTATAACTTCTGTAACGGCGCAACCTGGGGGCCTATGCCATCCTCACGCCTTGAAAGTGTCAAGGCGGGCTGGCCTACCATAAACCCCTGGTTGGGGAATGGTGAACTGGTGATCTCGCATCGAACCACAGTCAACCTCGTGATGAATACGCGACCTGTGAAAGGTACCGGAGCATGGACTGAAACCATGGCCCCGACTTCGCCTGCCTCCAATGCCATCGTGTGGCCCGCCGTGATCACCAATGGCAACAATTTCCAGAATATTCACCTGCTTGCCATGACCAGGACGATAGCAAACGGCGGCTCGCTCTATAAAGGACTCAACGGCGCCCTTCTCTATTACCGGTCGCTGGATGGCGGCGCCACCTGGGATAAACAGGGTATCCAGTTTGCGGGACTCGACTCGACCCGCTACCTGGGTTTTGCCGGCGATGAATATGCCTGGATCGAACCCCATGGCGATACCATTGCCTTCCTGTGCGGCGGCAACTGGGTTGATACCTTCCTGATGAGATCCTATGACAACGGAAGTACCTGGACCAAGGTTCCGATACTGCCTAACTATTATTGTAAAAGTCCTGAAAATCAAGTCACCCCAAGATTCATCTGCAGCGATGGTTCCATTACAGGTGTCATGGATAAAAATGGAATTTTCCATGTTGCCTTCGGACGCATGCGCGCTCTTGACGATGGAACGGGTCACAAATACGCCCCGGGGACCGATGGACTGGTTTACTGGAACTCGACCATGCCTGTGCTGGATACGGCTATTGTTACCGATTTGGATTCACTTATCAGCCATGGCCTCTGTATCGGATACGTCGCGGCAAACCAGGCCGGCGATACCATCGTCGGCTTTCCGTCGTATGGCGTCAGCCTGTCAAGTTTTCCGCAGATGACCATCGACAAATACAACAATATCTATTGCCTGTGGTCGGGCTTAACGGTTGGCAATCCTTCACCCGACTCCTACAACTATCGTCATATTTGGGGCAACGCCTTGTTTAACGGGAAGACGGCATGGTCGCAGATGCAGGATTTTAATGCCGACGTGTTCTCTATCTTCCAGGAATATGTCTATCCTGCCATGGCAAAGGGAATCAAAAATAATAATCTCCAGCTGATAACCCAAAGTTCTTCACAGCCTGGTTCCAGTGTAAAGGATCCGACAATCCCAGTTCATCCTGTAAATATAGGGTACCATGAAATAGCAACCTCCGCCTTCATCCCCGCTGGGGCTCCTGAAGGCCGGGAACTTTCGGGGATCGCGGTGAGCGGCAATTTTCCGAATCCTGCCGGTGATAAAACATGCTTCCTGGTGTCGCTTGATAAACCCTCAACAGTTCACTATGAGGTTACCAACCTGATGGGCCGGCTTTTCTTCAATGCCGATATGGGAATGGTTCAACAGGGCACTCACTGGTATGCGATCGACTGCAGTTTGCTGCCCGGGGGAGTCTATATTTGTAAAGTGACGGTCAACAATAGCGCCTTCTCTCACAAAATGATCGTGGAATAGGAGGGACCTGGTTGCATCCGCAGCATCAGAATACCATCCGGGTCAAACTATCTGATCCGGATGGTTTCCTTTTATCCCTTCTCTTTTCAGTTCCTGAAAGGTTTTTTTTTGCTTGACCGGAGGTTTCATGGAGATGAAATTTGCAATAACTTCGTGAATATTAATACATAAATGCATTCCGGCTTTGGTCGGTAAATTATTTATTTCTATCTTTGCACCCCGTTTTTGTAGGGGAAAACAGATACCGTTCTTTATATAAAACCCTGACAGTTAATTGAATGTTAAATCCGGCATGTGCCTTCGCACCGCCACAAAGCAAAATTGAATGACTCCTGAAGAAACCAATGAGAACATGGAGCAGAATGCTGAACCCATTGTTGAACAAAACGTAAACGCTGAAATTGAAACCCCTGTTATTGAAGAGGTTGCTGTTGAAGCAATTGAAGAACCCGCAGCCGAAGCAGTTGCAGAAGTTATTGCTGAGCCTGTTGCAGAAACTGTAGCTGAGCCTGTTGCAGAAACTGTAGCTGAGCCTGTTGCAGAACCTGTTGCTGAAATCGTTGCAGAACCTGTTGCTGAAATCGTTGCAGAGCCTGTTGCAGAAGTTGCAGCGCCTCAGCCTGCAAGAATGAAATTTACAGCCCCTGTTGCCCCGGCTGAATTTGACTGGGATGCAATCGGAAAAAAACATGAGATTTATTCGAATGACGAACGCCGTCAGTTGGAAGAGGCCTACGATCAGACCCTGCGTGCAATCCAGGATCATGAAGTGATCGAAGGTACGGTCGTTACCATGACAAACCGCGAGGTAATCGTCAACATCGGATTCAAAAGCGATGGTGTTATCCAGATCAACGAATTCCGCTACAATCCTGACCTTAAGATCGGTGATAAAGTGGAAGTCTATATCGAGAATCAGGAAGATACCAGCGGACAATTGCTTTTGTCGCATAAAAAGGCACGTATCCTGAAATCCTGGGAACGTATCAATGATGCTTATGAAAAGCAGGAAATTATCAAGGGTTATGTAAAATCAC
>CAIYQH010000405.1 GCA_903928285.1 uncultured Bacteroidales bacterium | reverse complement strand
CTTCATCAAGGAAATTGTATCGTTTGTTCTGGAAAATTTCAGTGATAAACAAACCTTCAAATTTAACCTGACAACCAACGGACTTTTATTGTCAAAGCATGCAGGATTCCTGTCTGCCAACGACTTTGACGTTTCCGTCAGTCTTGACGGCGATGAAAGCGGCAATGCCTTCAGGATCTTGTCTGATACCCTTCCTTCACACGCTGTCGTTGTCAAAAACCTTGATTTCGTCAGGAGCCGCTACCCTGATTTTTATGAAAGGAACATTTCGGTAATGGCTGTTCTTCACAACAGGAACAGTTTTTCAAAGGTTCACGAATACTTTAAATCCGGATTCGGAAAGGTGCCGTTAACCTCGGTCATCAGCACCTCCAACATCGCAGAGGAAAACCGGGAGGAATTTTCAAACACCTTTCTCAAGGGCATGCATAATGATTTCCAGGAGAGTGCAGCGATGGAGGAGCTTTTCATGGGACACCCAGCGGTAAAGGAGTTGGCTAATGCCATTGAAAAATACACAGGGATTGTATTTAAAAATTATCTGGAGCTCATTTCAGCCGGTCATTCAAACGAAAGCGCCAGGGAATTTGTTCCGACGGCAACCTGCCTGCCATTTTCCATGAGGGTGTACCTGACGGCCGACGGAGCCATCCTCCCCTGTGAACATATTGGCAGGAATTTCGAAATCGGCAGGCTCGAAAATGGCCAGGTTCAGATCAGCCCGGACAGGGTTTCGGCCATGTTCAACAAGAACTTTGCCAAAATCAGATCTCTTTGCAGCCAATGTTTTCTGGCCGACAATTGCAAAGAATGCGTCTTCAACACAAGCGTTGAAACCGATAGCCTTAAGTGCGACTTTTTCCTGGATGAGGATAAATTCAAGAAATCCCTCTCGAATATTTTCAGTCTGATCGAAAAAAACATGCCCCTTTATCACAAATTACTTAAAGTAGGTTATCATGAATAACAGCGGATTCCGGTGGCTGGTGCTTGAACCTTTCGTTCATGCAGTTATTAAAGGCGATGATGTACTGCTATATAATACGTTGGGAAAAAACTATCTGCTTTACCGGCAAAATACCGGAATTGCAAAAATTGTTCAGCAACTCTCCATTCCTGAAAACGGCTATGTGGCTAAGCTAACCAACAGTGAACTGGAAGATACTGTTATCGGTCGTTTCGTTGCCGACCTGCGTAAAAAATTCATGGGGGACCTTTTCGATCCGCAATGTTCTGCCTCCAGACCATTCAATATTGTGCCGTTGCCGATCGTCAAGGGAGGGGCGATACCGATGGAACAGCAGCTGGTCGAGGTGACTTTTCAGTTAACCGCCAGCAATCTGCCTGCTCTCAAACCCTATAAAGAGGCGTCCCGGCAATTCACCTTCCCGGTTTACACAGATTCGCCGGAACAGGCGATGCCATTAGATACCATCCGGTCGGTTGCCGCCCAGATGAAACTCCTCCCGGTTGCAACGGTCCATTTTTGCGGAACCGGCATCCTGGATGAACCCCTGTTTGGCGCGTATAACCGCATCTTCGGAAAAACCTCCTTTCGCAGGAAATATCATGTAACTCTTCGCCAAGTTGCCGTTCCGTTCACCTTTAGCCCGGGGAAAAACGAATTCGTGGCCCTTTATATCACCTTCCCCTTTGATCAACAGCAACTTGAATTGCTGCAACAGGTTCTGCATACCTACCCTAACCATCCCAGGGTGGAATTTAACTTTGTCGTGCAGGAGAGCCGGGAGGTGGATGTTGCATCGGAGTTGATTTCCGGACTGGGGATCAAGCATGCTGCCTTCAAACCATACCTGAATGGCAGCAACATCGGGTTTTTCGAAGAGCAGGTCTTCATGTCCGAGTCCGACATTTTCGGTTCAAGACCAGGCCGGAGCGAAGTATTTTCACGAATATCGATGAACCAGAATGATTATGGCAAGCTGACGGTTTTTCCCAATGGAGATGTTTTTGCCAATGTGAACGATCCTCTGCTGGGCAATTTAAACAACCTTACAGTTGCCGGATTGGTGAGCAGGGAGAATGAAGTTGGAAAAAGCTGGAAAAGGCGCCGGATGGATGTTGCACCATGCAACGGTTGCCTGTACCAGTTCCTTTGTCCGCCAGTGAGCAGCTATGAAATCATGATGCAGCGGTTTAATTTTTGCCATATCAAACAGTAATGTTCAGGGAATTTTCACACAATGTTACGATATCCCTGCGTTTACTGACCAGGAGCAGGGTCTATACGACCATAAATCTCACAGGTCTCGTATTGGGCCTCACGGTTTCATTCATCCTGCTCATTTTTGCCATTAATGAAATCAGTTACAACAAGTGTTTTACCAATGCCGGCCGTATCTACCGGGTAATCAACAGGGATAACAACGGGAATCTGATTGCCATGGGTCCCTTCGTGTTAAAACCCCTGTTAACAAATTACTTCCCCGCCATTGAGAAATCGGCCCGTTTTGTCAACCTGAATTATTCAATTGGAGAGGTTTCCATCAACAGGTCGGGGGTGTACAGGAGTATCGAGGGGTTCTTTTGCGCTGACCAGGAGCTGACCGAAATCCTGGAAATGAAGATCATCAGGGGGAGCCTGCACCATTTCATGAGCAATCCGCATGATGTGATCATCTCCAATAATTCGGTTCATAGATACTTTCCATCCGTTAGTCCGATCGGAAAATCCATTGAGATAAAGATCAATGGTCAGATTTATTCGCTTACCGTGTCGGGGGTTTTTTGCGATCTTCCCTGGAATTCTACCTTCCAGGCTGATTTCATTGCAAGTCCCGGATTTTACAAGGAGGCCATGCGCCAGTTCTGTCACGACCCGGAAGCAGAGCTGGCATCAATCAATGATTACAGTTTTGAAACAATGATCCTTCTTCATAAAGGCGCAGAAATCAGGGCTCTTGAAGCCAGGTTGCCTGTCTTCTGCAAGGCTATAAAATTTGAGCAGGGCAGTTTCAACTTCCAGAATTTCAGGGATACCTACCTCCATTCAGGCAACATTCAGAATGATTTCATTGCCAAAGGAAGCAAACAAAACCTGTTTATCTACCTTTCACTCTCGTTGTTTATTTTAATCCTGGCTTCGGTAAATTATTCCATGCTGAGCGCTGCCCGTTCCACATTGCGATTCAAGGAGATCGGCGTGAGGAAGGTACTTGGCGCTTCGGGCAGAAACCTGAGAAACCAGTTGTTGACCGAATCGGTATTACTGACCATTGTTGCATTTCCACTTTCCCTGCTTTTACTGGGTCTTATCGACCCTGTGGTGGAACAATATTTCGGATACAAGATCCATCTCGATTCAACCAGCATGTTGCCCTATCTGTTTATTTCAACAACCATATCTTTGTTGATCGGATTCATGTCGGGCCTCTATGTCGCCCTTTATCTCTCTTCGCTCGACCCGATCATCGCGCTGAAATCAAATTATATCATCTATAAAAAGGTCAGTTTCAGCAAAATATTCATCGTTTTCCAGATTATGATCACCCTGATCCTGTTTATAGGCCTGGTCAATGTTTACCTGCAGATCCGGTTATGTTTTACGAATGAACAGGGAATAAACCGGCAAAACCTGTTGATTGCCTCCTTCAACCCCGATGAAAACAGGATTTACCAGCTCATCAAACATGATGTACAACAATGCGGGTTTGTTTCATCTGTTACAGGAGCTTCCATTCAGATCCCGGCGAACGACAGCAGGAAAGTACCGATTGCCATCCCCAACCGGAAAAATGGTTATGCGTTCGAAATATTGACGGTTGATTACAACTTTTTTGCAACGCTCGGAGCAAAATTCGCCTCCGGGGGGGATTTCAGGCCCTGTGATCCTGCCAATTCAGAATCGGCCATTATTAATGAGGAGGGCGCCCGGTTGATAGGCTATCAGCCTCTGACCAACAATCAGATCAGTACATACAAGATAATCGGCGTGGTCAGGGATTTCAACATCCATTCTCTTTACAAAAAGATCGCCCCGATGTTGTTCAAACTCCAGCCTGAAGCATGCAACACCATGATCATCAAATATAAATCAGGAAAAGAACCGGAACTACTTGAAATCATGAACAAACGGTGGCATAGAGTGGTCCCGG
>CAIYQH010000404.1 GCA_903928285.1 uncultured Bacteroidales bacterium | reverse complement strand
TATTCATGTCTTTTTTCATGCAAAGTAATATCATGAGTACGCCAAACTATGTCTTAGTGTATAATTGTGAGTAATCAAATTATTATATTTACAAAGACTGTAACCCGAACAAAATCTGAATATTTAAACTGTCCTGATGAAATCAAAAAAGTCAATATCCACCAGTCCCCTGGTGGAAAAAGAGAAGCAGGGGGTTAAAAATACGCAGTTTCCCATCGTGGGTATCGGAGCCTCGGCAGGTGGACTGGAAGCGCTGGAGCAATTTTTCGGCAACATGCCGCAAAGCAGCGGGATGGCTTTCGTGGTGATCCAGCATCTCGACCCGACCCATGCCGGCATCATGCCGCAGCTGTTGCAACGAATCACACCGATGAAGGTATTCCAGGCAACTGACCGGCTGAAGGTCAAGCCTAACTGTCTCTATGTCATCCCTCCCAACAAGAGTATGTCGTTGCTGAACGGGGCGCTCCATTTGTTCGACCCTGTTGAATCGCGCGGGCTGAGGCTCCCGATTGATATTTTCTTCCGGTCGCTGGCCGATGATATGCAGGAAAAAAGTATCGCCATTATCCTTTCCGGTATGGGCTCCGATGGCAGCCTGGGGATGAAGGCAATCAAGGAACACAACGGCGCCGTCCTGGTGCAGGAACCTGCCTCGGCCAAATTCGACGGGATGCCCCGCAGCGCCATTGAATCGGTAATTGCCGATATCATTGCGCCGGCGGAAGAGCTGCCGGCCAAACTGATGGCATTCCTGAAATTTACCCCTGTCATCAAACCCGAGGCTGATCTTGACAACAAGAATATGAGTAATCTTGAAAAGATCATCATTCTGCTGCGGGAACAATCGGGGCACGACTTTTCCCTGTACAAGAAGAACACCCTGTTCCGAAGGATCGAGCGGCGGAAGGGGGTTCACCAGATCGACAAATTACAAAACTATGTCAGATACCTGCTGGAAAACCCCAAGGAGGCCGACATCCTCTTTAAGGAGCTGCTGATCGGTGTTACCAGTTTTTTCAGGGATACCGCCGTTTGGGAGAAGCTCAAAACGGATATTCTGCCTGCCATGTTTGACGAATTGCCCGAAGGACATATGATTCGCGCCTGGGTGACCGCATGCTCAACCGGCGAGGAGGCCTATTCATTGGCCATAGTAATCAGGGAGGCGATGGATGCAGTTATTCCCCGGAAAAAACTCTCCGTACAGATTTTTGCTACCGATATTGACCAGGATGCCATCGAAATTGCCCGAAAAGGTTTCTTTGCATGTAATATTACGAATGATGTGTCGCAGGAGAGGATCAACCGTTTTTTCACCTCTGAGGCAGATGGCTTCCGTATCAATAATTCTATCCGCGAAATGGTGGTCTTTGCTCCCCAGAATGTGATCAAAGACCCGCCATTTACCAAACTCGACCTGCTGACTTGCCGTAATCTACTGATTTATATGGAGCCGGAACTACAGAGGAAACTGATGGTCTTGTATCACTACAGCCTTAATCCGGGTGGAATCATGTTGCTGGGCACAGCCGAATCTCTCGGAAACTATAAAGACGGATTTGAGGAAATCGATGCGAGGCTGAAATTTTTCAAACGCTCCATTACCTATCCGGCCCCTGAACTTCTTGATTTTCCAAGTTCCTTTCACCGTATGAAAAAAAACACAGCCGAAAATAAAATACAGCCTAAGGTAGTTGAAAATATACAGGCCATCGCCGACCATATCCTGTTGCAGCGATTTTCCCCGGCCAGTGTGCTGGTAAACAGCAAGGGCGATATTCTCTACATCACCGGTCGCACGGGAAAGTATCTCGAACCAGTTGCAGGCAAAGCAAACTGGAATATTCATGTCATGGCCCGTGAAGGACTGCGCAACGAATTACCCGGGGCATTCAGACTTGCCAGCCAGAATTATGATCCGGTTAATCTAAAGAACATAAAAATAGGTACCAACGGAGGATCCCAGTTTGTGGATGTAACCGTTCAGCGGCTTGAAACTCCCGAACCCGTGAGGGGGATGGTTATCGTCGTGTTTACCGATGTGCCGGCAATTGTTGAACATGACCTGAAAAACCTCAAACCTGGAAAGAACCGGTCATTCGCCCATGTTAAAGAACTGGAAATGAACCTCCAGAAAAGTTACGATGATCTGCAGTGCATGGGTGAAGAGATGCAGACTTCCCAGGAGGAGCTCAAATCGACCAATGAAGAGTTGCAATCTGCCAATGAAGAGCTGCAATCAACCAACGAGGAACTGACTACCTCCAAGGAGGAGATGCAGAGCCTGAATGAGGAGTTACAAACGATCAATGCCGAATTACAAAGCAAGGTAAGTGATTTTCTCCAGGCAAATGATGACATGAAAAACCTGCTGAACAGCACCGAAATTGCCACTCTATTTCTCGACAAAGAATTGAATATCAGAAGATTTACGGATCATGTCACCAAAATTTTCAAACTGCGCAATACCGATATCGGCCGACCCTTTACTGACCTGGTCACCGATTTG
Organism: uncultured Bacteroidales bacterium; assembly: GCA_903928285.1. Lineage (GTDB taxonomy): Bacteria > Bacteroidota > Bacteroidia > Bacteroidales > FEN-979 > CAIVAT01. The sequence goes on along the minus strand of CAIYQH010000404.1, from coordinate 14,415 downwards.
ATCTATCCTGAAATCGGGCTACATGCCCGTCAGGTACTGCGGACCCTGACCTTTATCGAAAACGCGACGACTACCAACGACGGAAGATGGTTTAACGTCAGGATCATGCCATACCGCACCCTCGACGACCGGATCGACGGACTGGTACTGACCTTCACCGATATCACCATCGCCAAAAAACTGGAAATGCAACTCAAAGAGGCTAATGAGGCCTTACGAAAATGAACAAATGTTCAATACACACCAGTATCTGCCGCCCGCTACTAACCACGGGTGCACCCTTAAGACGCCATAACAGGCTTAATAACGAAGACCATGAAAACAGATAGCCAATCAGATTCAGAGAGACTCCGCCAGAAAGCCGAGGCGCTGTTGTCACAGAAATTGCTTAACTCAGACCTTCAGTTCACAGGCAACGAAACCGGAGATCTGATCCACGAACTGGAGGTACACCAGACCGAGCTGGAGATGCAAAATGACGAACTGCGCCATGCCTGGGCTGTGGCGGAGGTTGCTGTTGACAAATACACAGAAATGTATGATTTTGCGCCATCGGGATATTTCACCCTTACGGCCGATGGCAGAATCGTGGAATTGAACCTCTGTGGCTCCCATATGTTTGGTAAAGAGCGTTCAAGAGTGAAAACCAGTCTCTTCAGTCTTTATCTTACCGATGACACCAAACCTGTGTTTCACCATTTTTTACAGGCTGTTTTCACGCATAAAAACAAAGAATCATGTGATGTCACCCTGGCCGCTTCCAATCAAAAGCCGCTTTTCCTGCACCTTACCGGCAACCTGGCCGGCAATGGAAAACATTGTCTGCTGGTAGCTACCGATATCACCGACCGGAAGCTGGCGGAAAAGGCTTTGATGGAAAGTGAACGGTTGTTACGTGAATCGCAGGAAGTTGCCAGGCTGGGCAGTTTTGTATGGGATCTGGCAACAGGACTTTGGTCAAGTTCGAACATCCTTGACGAGATTTTCGGGATTGATCAAGCTTTCGGCCGCTCTCTTGAAGGTTGGGCCAGTCTGGTTCATCCTGATTTCAGGGAACTGATGATCGACTATGTCACGCATGACATTCTGGAAAAACGGCAGAAATTTGATAAGGAGTATAAGATTATCAGGCATTGCAACGGTCAGGAATGCTGGGTACACGGGCTGGCGCAACTTGAACTCGATGAGAACAACCAACCGGTCATGTTGATCGGAACAATAACGGATATCACAGCCAGGAAGCGGACCGAAGAGGAGATCAGGCTGAAAAACGAACAACTGGTTGCAGCCAATGCAGAAAAGGACAGGTTTTTCTCCATTATCGCCCACGATCTGCGCAGTCCGTTCAATGCCCTGCTGGGGTTTACCCATATTATGGTGGAGGAACTGCCTACACTTTCGGCCGATGACCTGAAAATGATCGCCATGACCATGCGAAAATCGACGTTGACTCTTTTTTCGCTCCTTGAGAACTTGCTGGCCTGGTCAAAAATACAGCAGGGGTTGATTCCCTATTCTCCGGAGATGTTCCAACTGCTCCCTGTTTTTACGGAAAGTCTCGCCTTATGGGGCGAACCTGCCAGAATAAAGGATATTGAGTTGGTGACCGACGTTCAGGAGGGACTTACCATCTTTGCCGACCAGGGCATGTTACAGACCATCATCCGCAACATCCTTTCAAATGCAGTGAAATTCACCCCCAGGGGAGGCAGTATATGGATGTCGGCCAAAAGTTCAGAGGACGGTGGCATAGAAATCAGCTGCAGGGATACGGGTATCGGGATGAATCAGTATATCGTGGATAACCTTTTCAGGATCGATGTCCAAACCAGCAGGAAAGGTACCGAAGGTGAATCGAGCAGTGGTCTCGGGCTGATTATTTGCAGAGACCTTGTTGAAAAACACAAAGGGACGATTTCTGTGGAAAGTTGCGAAGAACAAGGGAGCACTTTTTATATCAGGATACCTCAGAATTTCTGAAAGGCTGAACCTGTTTCAGCATGTACATTTGACGTGGTTTCCGGTTAATAGTAAATATCATACATGAGATCTCCGCCGGGTTTCTGTGCTATCAACGGGTGATTTATGTTGACGAACATTACATTCATTCTGAAAAACGGATAATGATCCCATGAAATAACCATCCGTCTTCGTTCATACAAATCATGAATGATAGTATAGAGTTATTCCATGATGGATATCAAAATGCCGGTAATGGACGGGCTTGAGGCAACCCGTGAAATCAAGACCTTCAGGAAAGAATTGCCCGTTATCGCACTTACAGCCTTTGCCATGAGCGGCGATGAACAGCGCGCACTGGAAGCAGGTTGTGACGACTATCTTACAAAACCATTGTCGAGGGAGGAGTTAATAAAAAAATTGAAAATATTCAAGATGATAGAGTAACATAACAAAATCTACTATTTTGTTATGGTCCAACATGATACCGGACCGGGAGGGAATAAACGGGATGATCATCAGGCTTGTGGCGGTCGGTATGGGTCTGATCTTTCTTATGTGGTAGATTTTAATATCGGAATTGATGTATATTTGACTGTTTTCTCAGGCACAATGAGGACACAAAAACTCACCTGAATGAATGACCCGACTCTACCCGTGAACAGCAAGAGGCAGCCGCAGGGAGTAGCTGAATTGATCGAGGAAGTTGAGTTTTCTGATCTTTTCAACATTGAAGAACTTCAGTATCTGCAGGATTTATTTGCAGATGCAACAGGAGTTGCCACTGTCATCACCTTGCCCGATGGAACGCCTTTGACAAAGCCAAGTAATTTCAGCTGGCTGAGCGATTGTGCAGCCGGGAAACCCGGGGATGAAGTCCTTAATGACATGCCCTCCTTTACCGGAATTACCCGTCAGAACTCAGAAGGGCCGGGTAACGGGCACAGTCGCGACAGGGAATTATGGCATTCGGGTGCAGCCATCACCGTTGGGGGAATTCACATGGCCGATTGGTTAATCGGAAAGGTGAAGACAGGCATATGGCATGAAGATCAGTTAATGCAACAGGTTGCGGCAACGGCTGCCTTACGGATAAATTCAGGCGAGCCGGTTATCGAAGATCCCGGTTTGTCGGCCGCACATCTTGATAAAGTTTCAAAGATGCTCTCCGCATTTGTGAGGGAAATCTCTGATAAAGCCAATAAAAACCTGTTGTTAAAACGACAGGTTGCCGAGCAGGCAAAGATGACCCGGGAGATGACAGCGTTATATGAAAATCTCTCCGTTACGCTTAGCGCCATTGGAGATGGGGTGATCACCACCGACTTACAGGGATTCATTGTCAGCATGAATCCGGTTGCAGAGTATCTTTGTGGCTGGAGTTGCAGCGAGGCAGTTGGCAGACCTTTGGCCGAGGTTTTCAATATCTTTCATGCCGGAACCCGGGAAGCCTTGCCGGATCCTGTAATAAAAGTTCTCGAAAAAATGGCTACCATCAGGCTTTCTGATGCAACAATCCTCATTTCCAAAAATGGCATGCGTTACCAGATCACCGACAGCGCAGCGCCCATCAAAAGCAGGGATGGCCATATTTGCGGTGTGATCCTTGTTTTCTCCGATGTTTCTGAAACAAAGACTGCCCAGGAAAAAATTATCAGGAGTGAAAATATGTTCCACTCCCTCTACAACCATATGGTTGAAGGAGCGGCCCTGCATGAAATCGTTTTTGACAAACAGGGAAAACCGGTAGATTACATCATCATTGAAACCAACCCTGCCTTTGAAATCCAGCTGGGCATTTCGCGTGAAAAGGTGATCGGCAAAACCAGCCGGGAGGCCTATGGCGTGGAGGAGCCTCCTTTTCTGGAAACATACAGCCAGGTGGCGCTCACGCAGCAACCGGCAATATTCGAAACCTACTTTCCTCCTCTCTCGCGGTTTTTCTCAATATCGGCTTATTGTCCGTATCCCGGTAGTTTTGCCACCATATTTGAGGATATCACCGCTCGTAAAATGACGGAGGAAAAACTAAGGACGAGCGAGGAGAAATACCGGAAAGATTTCGTGGTACTTCATTCTCTCCTGGAAAGCCCGGTCGACATCATCATCTTTTCGCTGGATAGAAATTATTGTTATACCGCCTTCACAAAGTTCCACAGGGAGACGATGAAGAAGATCTGGGGGGTCGATATCCACCTGGGAATGAATATGCTTGACGCGATTTCGAACCCTGACGACAGGCTGAAGGCAAAGCACAGTTTTGACAGGGCCCTGCAGGGCGAATACTTTGTTGTCAATGAAGAATACGGGGATGCAGCGCTCTACCGGACCTTTTATGATGATTTTTACAGCGCCATCAAAGATCCGATGGGTAACATTATCGGGGTATCCGTTTTTGTCATCGATGTCACATCCCGGCGGAAGGACATGGAGGCGCTCCGTAAAAGCGAACAACATTACCGGATTCTTGCGGAAAACATCTCCGATGTCATCTGGATTCTTGATCCTGAAAAGATGTTGTTTTTATACCTTTCTCCTTCCGTAGAAAAACTATTGGGTTATACTCCTGAAGAGTTGAAGTTGAAATCCTTTGCCGACATACTGGAACCTGAAAACCGCGAAATGTTCCTGAACCGTACCCGGCATCGGGTCGAAAGTTTCAGGGCGAGCCCGCAGCGGGATGTCTCTTATCGGAATGAAATGATACACCTCCGTAAAGATGGAACCCTGGTTACTACGGAAGTGGTCAATCACTATTACCTGAATGAGGAAACCGGCCGGGTTGAAATACAGGGGGTAAGCAGGGATATTACAGATCAGAAACAGGCAGAAAAGGCCATCAGGGAAAGTGAGGAAAAATTCAGGAACCTGGTCCACAATATGCAGGTAGGAATTCTTTTGCAGGGCCCGCAGGCCGAAATCGTCATGAGTAATCCCAAAGCGCTGGAATTGCTGGGCCTCACTGACGACCAGCTGAAGGGGAAATCCTCCTTTGACCCCGACTGGAACGTGATCCACGAAGACGGTTCTCCCTTCCCGGGGGCGACCCATCCTGTACCCAAGGCCATCGCAACAGGCTCCCCCGTGCACAATGTCATCATGGGCGTATACAGGCCGCTGGTGGGCGACCGCATCTGGTTGCTGGTGGATGCCGAACCCCAGTTTAATGAAGATGGTAAGGTGCAGTTTGTGATTTGTTCCTTCCGGGATATCTCCAAACGTATCTGGGCCGAAAATGCGTTGCATGAAACCAACGAATACCTCGAGAACCTCATCAACTATGCCAATGCACCCATCATCGTATGGGATCCCCAGTTCAGGATCACCCGGTTTAACCATGCCTTTGAATCGCTTACGGGATACAGCGAGGCGTCGGTCGTGGGGCAATCGCTCAAAATCCTATTCCCGGAGGAGTCGGCAGCCTCGTCCATGGATCTTATCCACAGGACGCTTACGGGCGAACACTGGGAAACCGTTGAGATCGACATTATGCACCGGGAAGGTTCAATCCATACAGTCCTTTGGAATTCGGCTACCATTTTCACTCCCGACGGACTTACCCCCATCTCCACCATGGCACAGGGACAGGATATCACCGCGCGAAAACAGGCCGAGGCTGAAATCAGCCTGAAAAACCAGGAACTGGTGAAAATCAATGCCGAGAAGGATAAATTTTTCTCCATCATTGCCCACGACCTGCGCAGCCCCTTCAATGCATTCCTGGGTTTCACACGATTGCTGGCCGACGACCTGCCTGACCTGGATACCGAGGAGATTCAGAAAATTGCATCAACCCTGAAAAAATCGGCTTCCAATCTTTACGACCTGTTGGAGAACCTGCTGGAATGGTCGCGACTGCAAAGAAAACTTATCCAGTTCAACCCTGAGCCCTGTTTGTTAACTACAGTCATTCATGAAGGCATTCAACCGGTCGCTGAACAGGCACAAAAAAAAGGTGTTGATATCAGGATAAATGTGGCCGGCGAACTTGTTGTGTTTTCCGATAAATACATGTTTGGATCCATCATGCGCAACCTGGTATCCAATGCGGTGAAATTCACACCACGGGGCGGGAAAGTGAATATTACTGCAAAACCAGTGTTTCCGGACAACATTGAAATCTGCATCCGGGACAGCGGTATCGGGATGAGCAACGATTTGATCATAAACCTGTTCACCCTTGACCAGAACACCAATCGCAGGGGTACTGACAATGAACCGACAACAGGCCTGGGACTTATCATTTGCAAAGAATTTATCGAACAGCACGGAGGGGTCTTATCGATTCAATGTGCTGAGGGGGCGGGCAGCCTGTTTTGTTTTACAGTGGCAAGGAGTCATTGAGCCCGGTTTTGCTTTGGTCATGATGCCAATTACAAGGTAAGGATCCCCGGCCTGCAGGATCTTGTCAAACCGTTTTTCATCCCTGATAGGAACAAGTAGCTATATTTTTTATTTATTTTTTCAGGAAATACGTAAAGTTCGTATTTTGATGTATTTTTGATCATCACAAATTCCATCCGGACGAATTTTCAATGATAACCTTTAAAAAATCAATATTCCTGATTATCCTGTATCTGGCAGGGCTGAGTTCCTTAGTGGCAGCAGGCGATGACCGTGGTAAACCTGTCGTGGCAAACACTTTTCCCCCACCTGAAAAACTGGAAATTCTTATAAAACTTGCCAGCGAACAAATTGAAGCCGGCAATAAACAAGCAATTTTCACCACCGATTCGGCCCTGAAGCTCGCCGACTCGCTTCACCTTGAAATTGAAATAGCCAGGGTGTTGAATTTACAGGGAATAGCATGGAAAATATGGGGCGATAATCAGAAGTCCGTTCTCCACTTATTCAGGGCGCAGGAAATTTATAAGAAATTAAACCGCCAGGCAGATTATGCCGAGGTGCTGATGAACCTTGGTGAGACCAACAGGGCTTCCGGGAATTTGATAAAATCAATGTTTTACCTTAATTCTGCATTGACAATCTTCCGGAAAAAAAACGATTCGGCTGGTTTGGCAAAAGTTTATAACAGGCTGGCTGCCACATCCTACGAGCAAAATTTAACCTGGCACAACCATGATGTCGCTCAATTCGATGTGCTCGGAACCTACCTGTTTGACTTTAACCAGACATACAATTCCGATAAAAATTTCAGGATGAAATATGATACCATCCTGTATTATGCCGGTTTATCGAATCAGTATGCCAGAAAATTGAATCTGCCGACATTGGAGATTTCCACGCAAATCATTATTGCCGCACTTTATACCATCACGTTCCAGTTTGAAAAGGCGCTTGGGCTCTATGATACCATCCTGGAAGAGAGTAAGCTGACCACCTCCGGGCTTGAACTGCCATTGGCTTATTACAATATCGCGATCCTGTATTATAAAAAAAAGGACTATAAAAAGGTCCTGGAATATGCAAACGAGTGCTACCGGCTTTCAAAAGAAGCCGATATCAAATCGTATATCCTGATGTCGGCCGGGCTGATCGGGTTAACCTATACGCAAACAGGGCAATACAGGGAGGCATATGAATATTCCAGGATTGCCTACCTGGGAAGACTGGAATACTTTAAGCAGGATATTGACATGAAGGTAAAAACACTGCAATATGATTTTGAGATTGAACGGAAACAGAAACAAATCGATAACAGGAACCTGCATTTGCGCTTTCTCTATTTTGCCCTGTTCTCCATATTATCGGTGACCACCCTGTTTATTTTTATTCTGTTCCTGAAAAACAAAAAAAAGAAGATCCTGAACGACGAACTGAATACAAGGAACCGGATCATTTCTGAGCAGAATGACCAGATGGCCCTTATCAACAGCGAAAAGGACCGGTTTTTTTCCATTATTGCCCATGATTTGCGCGGTCCGTTCAACGGGTTCCTGGGGCTGACGCAAACCATGGAAGAGGAGCTTCCCTCGATGAACCGCGAAGAGATTCACAATGTTGCCATCCTGCTGCGGCAATCTGCAACGAACCTCTTCAGCTTGCTGGAAAATCTTTTAACATGGTCCCGTTTACAAAGGGGGCTGACCTCCTTCAGTCCATCGACATTTTTACTGAAGCCACAGTTTGAACTCAGCCTGCAGTCCATCCTGGACATTGCACAAAAAAAAGAGATCCGTATTACGCATGAAATACCTGGTGATCTTGTTGTTTTTGCCGATGTGAACATGCTGGAATCGATCTTCAGGAACCTGATCAGCAATGCCGTGAAATTCACCCCCCCGGGCGGGCAGGTCAGCATCACCGCAAGGCCTGCTGATGGCAATTCCGTTGAAATTTCCATCAGGGACACGGGTATCGGTATGAGCGCCGGGCTCATCCAGCACCTCTTCAAACTTGACGGGCAGGCGAATCGCAAAGGCACCGGCAATGAGCCCAGTTCAGGACTGGGGTTGATCATTTGTAAAGAGTTTGTTGAAAAGCATGGTGGCAAAATATGGGCGGAGAGTGAAGAAAAAAAAGGAAGTATCTTTTCATTCTCGCTTGCATTAAGCAAGAAAAAATCAGTTTATGAATAACAGGGAAGATATTCAGAAATCAACCTTAAAGCCAGCTGACATTCAGTTTTCAGACTTGTTTGACCTTGGGGAAATGCAGCGTTTGCAGGATCTTTTTTCCACAGCAAATGGTGTCGCATCGATTATAACTCATCCCGACGGGAAACCGATAACGAGCCCCAGCAACTTTTGCCGGTTGTGCAGCAGCATTATCCGTAAAACCGATAAAGGGCTGGCCAATTGTATTAAATCAGATGCGGTCATAGGCCGGAAAAACGCTGAAGGTCCTGTTGTTCAGCAATGCTTAAGCGCCGGATTGTGGGATGCCGGTGCCAGTATTGTGGTCGGCGGGATCCATGTCGCCAACTGGCTGATCGGGCAGGTACGCAGTGAAGAACTGAATGAAGAAAACTTTTTGCGGTATGCCGATGAGATCGGCGCCAACCGCGAAGCGTTCATGTCGGCTCTCAGCGAAGTGCCGGTTATGCCCACCGCCCAGTTGAACAATGTGTCAGGAATGCTGATTGCCTTTACCAACATACTTTCCGATAAAGCCTACTCGAATTTTCAATTAAAAGCATTGATTGCGGAAAAGGAGAAAGCCACAATCCTGTTACAGGAGAGCGAAAAAAATTATTCGGATATTTTCCAGACCGTTTCTGAAGGAATTGTCCATACCTCCTATACCGGAACAATCCTGTCGGTAAATAAAGCCATGGAGCAAATTCTGGAAATACACAAGGAAGATGTGGTTGGGAAAAATATCCTTGATCTTGCCAGGGCGATGTTATCAGAAAACAGTTTTAGCATTTTCAGCTCTGCCTTTTACAGCTTTTTCCATGGGATTGAGGCGCCAGCCTTTCACCTGGAATACAACGGAAAGATCCTGGAGGTCAACGCAACCATCAACAGGAATACCAACCGGCTTACAGGGTTGGTTCGTGACATTACGGAACGCAGACGGGTGGAAGCGGAACTCGAAGAGAGCCGGGAAAAGTACAGAGGCCTGAGCGAAGCTGCCTTTGAATCCATTTTCCTTTCCGAGAAAGGGAAATGCATTGGACAAAATCGGACTGCTGAAAAGACCTTTGGTTATACGAATGAAGAGGCGCTGGTTCGTTACGGAACCGAATGGATTGCCCCGGAATACCGGGAAATGGTTATGCAGAACATGCTCAGGGGCTACCAGGAACCTTACGAAGCCGTGGCCCTGAAAAAAGACGGGACCACCTTCCCCTGCATGCTACGCGGGAAGATGATGTTTTATAAAGGGAAGGATGTCAGGGTTACCTCCTTAACGGATATCACCGAATTAAAACAGGTTGAAAAGAGGTCGAGACAACTTTCCCGGGGTATTGAACAAAGCCCTGCCTCCGTTGTGATCACCGACCCTCAGGGCCGGATTGAATATGTAAATCCGAAGTTCGCCGAAATGACCGGCTATCCCTTCAGTGCGGTAAAGGGTAATATTGCCCGCATTTTGAACGGTGAAAAAAATCCCGACGGATTTCATCAACAGATTTGGGAAACCATCCGGTCCGGAAAGGAGTGGAGAGGCGACTACATCAGCGAGAATGCCGGCAGTGAAAAATACTGGGAGGCCGTCTCCATATCCCCGTTACTGGATCCTGATGGCACGATTTCCAACTTTATCATCCTCGCTGAGGATATTTCCGACAGGAAAGCCCTGATCAAGGAACTCACAGCTGCAAAGGAGAAAGCAGAACAAAGCGACCTGCTTAAATCAACCTTTCTTGCCAACATGAGTCATGAGATCAGAACACCGATGAATGCCATCACAGGATTTGCAGGGTTACTCATCGATCCGGAAACCACTCCCGACGACCGCATCCTTTTTGCGAACATCATCCAGTCAAGATCGGATGACCTGATGCGTATCATTAATGACATCCTTGAAATTTCAAGGATCGAATCAGGAAATGCCACCATCGAAAAGGAGCGTGTGGCACTGAATGGCATGCTGCGGGAGATCGAAACGGTAACCGCCCGGAAGGTGCAGCGTCTTAACAAATTGCATATCACGCTTATCTGTGACATTCCGGAACTTGCTGAGGAATTATCCTTTATCAGCGATCCATTCATTATTAAACAGGTTTTTACGAACCTGCTCGATAATGCCATCAAATATACTCCGGCAGGCTATATCCGGTATGGCTACCTTCCCCCTGAAAATAACAGGATCACCTGTTTTGTTACCGATTCAGGTATCGGTATAGACCCTAAAAATCATAAAATCATCTTTGAGCATTTCCGGCAAGCCGAAAAGCAAAACCAGCACCAATATGGTGGCTCCGGGCTTGGACTGTCGATCTGCAAAGGATCACTCGAGTTGCTTGGCGGCGACATCCGGGTCGAATCGGAACCTGGTAAAGGCAGTACCTTTTATTTTACCCTCCCCTTCGACCCTCCCTCCGGCACTGTTCCTGGCCAGGAAACCACCCGGCAGGAACCTGAAAAACAAAACGAGGCAGAGCAATATAACTGGACAGGTAAAAAAATCCTGCTGGTTGAAGACGAGTCGACCAATATGAAACTCCTGACCATACTCCTGAACCAAACGGGAGCAGCATTCCTGTATGCCGTTAACGGGAAGGAGGTAAGGGATCATTATAACACGATCGACCTGATTGATCTGGTATTGCTGGATGTCAGGCTACCGGATGCCAACGGCTGGGAGTTGGCAAAGGAACTTAAGTCCCTGAGGCCAGCCTTGCCGGTTATCGTTCAAACAGCCTTTGCCATGACCGGCGACCGGGAAAAAAGCCTCGCCGCCGGGTGCAACGACCATATCTCAAAGCCCATTAAAAAGGAACAACTGCTGAAAATGATCTCGGAACACCTGGGCTGAACGACAGGTCAGCATTTGGCAGTTTTCTTTTTCCTGCCGGTGCGACCCTGTTTGATGACTTTTTGAATATTCTCCACAGCCGACGGAATCCGGCAACCCGGTCCATGTTGCTCCATCACAAACTGGTCGGTTTTTTCCGCAACTGCCAGCGTGAACTCCTGTAAATCAGACACATAACATCCGGTACTAACGACAAACCCTGTCATGGCCCGACGAACGCGTTCCGGTGAATGTTGGATCTCCGTAACGATCCTGTCGAGTAAAGACCTTAACAGCGGTTGGTTGAGCGCACTATCCGGCCAGACCGAAACGATGCATGACAAGGTCGACCAGCCGGTAACCGCAATAGTTTCATCTGGGGAGTCAATCCAGGAGAGCGCAAGTAAATCGCCTTCCCTGTTTTCGCTGGCAACCCAGGGTACCGTATAATCACTGATGGAGCCCCCATAGGAGGTTTCCGCCCACTCACGGATCAGGTCAACCGGCATCTTTGCGCCATCGGCCATCAACCCGGCCAGGTACATCGCATCATAAATACCTGAGCTGAACAGATCCGCGGCCAGCTCATTATTTCCCATCTCCCCCTTCAGGATCTTCTTCAGATCTTCAACCTTTGTGCCAAAAACCGGCTCCCTGGCGCCATGTTTCAACAGAATTTTTTTTGCCTGTTCACTTCCCATGTCCCTGATCTGTCCGAGAATTTGTTCTGTCTTCATATATTTTTGATTAACAAAATATTCAAAACTGAGTTAACGGAGGCTGGTTATTTTATACAAGTCCCCCGCAAAAACTGTTACAAATCTATAAACAAAATCCAGGATTAAAATAACTATCTGAATCACAAGATCATCTTTTAATCGTAATTTTGTTGCAGGAAATATACGCGTTGGTTTTCACGCGTCGTGAACTGAGATATGTACGAAAAAAAAGACAACAAACCATCTGAAGCCGCGTCACGACTGACAGCTCTTTCCGAGCTGGGTGAATTTGGCCTGATCGACCGCCTGACACGGAATGTGGTCATTCATCATCCTGAAACGCTGAAGGGTATCGGCGATGATGCTGCCGTGATCGCAACTGGGGATAAGGTTCTCCTTTTTTCAACAGATCTGCTGGTGGAGGGAATCCATTTCGACCTCACCTACATGCCTTTCAGGCATCTGGGATATAAAGCCGCGGTTGTCAACATTTCCGATATTGCCGCGATGAACGGCATTCCAAGGCAGATGACCGTATCCCTGGCGGTTTCCAGCCGGTTCTCGGCAGAGGCGCTGGATGAACTTTATGCCGGGATATTGATGGCCTGTAACAAATACAAGGTTGACCTCGTGGGAGGCGATACCAGTTCCAATGTGAAAGGGCTCACGATCTCGGTATCCATTATCGGAGATGCCCAAAAGGAGGAGGTAGTTTACCGCAGCGGGGCAGGGGCCGGGGATTTGCTTTGTGTTACCGGCGACCTGGGAAGTGCCTATATCGGACTGCTTATCCTGGAACGCGAAAAATCAGTCTTCAGGGCCGACCCGAACATGCAACCCGAACTGACCGGGTTTGATTACCAGATAGGGCGGCAACTCAGACCCGAAGCCCGCACCGACATCCGTAACCTGCTGATCGGACTGGGTGTAAAACCCACTTCGATGATCGACATTTCCGACGGCCTTGCCTCCGAAATTCTCCATATCTGCAAACAATCGGCTGTGGGATGCAAACTGTTTGAAGGAAAAATCCCCATCGATCCCTATACCACAGAACTGGCCAAAGAATACAAGATCATCCCGAGTGTGGCCGCCCTTAGCGGCGGCGAGGATTATGAACTTCTTTTCACTGTTAAACAGGAGGATTATGAGAAGATCAGGGATGTCGGGGGAATCTCCATCATCGGCCATATGACCGCTGCTTCAGAGGGGAAATATATGATCACCCCCGACGGGAAAAATGTGCCGCTTAGCGCACAGGGGTGGGATGGAATGAGGGGGAAATAATGAAGAAGAACGAATATTGAATATCGAATGACGAATATCGGACTAACTCTTGAGCGTTAATAAAAGCAGGCCGCCAAAAAACTGCCACAGGACATTAATGGCATAATAACATTCAGTGTGTCTTCAGCACCGATTCAACCTTGGTCAGCATCGCATCGGTAAAATCGAGATGCGTTACAAACCTGACGGTTTGCGGATCAATGGGAAGTGCATGAATATCGTGTTCTTTCAGCATTGCAAGGAATGATGCGGCCGAATCCTTTTTCACCAGGCGAAAAATCACAATATTGGTTTCGACGGGGAGAACTGATTCCACAAACGGGAGGGCTGACAACAGCAGTCCCAGTGACCTGGCCCGTTCATGATCAGTTTTCAAACGACCTGTATTGTTCTGCAAGGCATAGATACCGGCGGCTGCCAGGTATCCCGCCTGCCGCATGCCGCCGCCAAAGGCTTTGCGCACCCTGCGGGCCCTTTTGATAAAGGGCTTGCTGCCAATGAGCAGGGAGCCGGCAGGCGCTCCCAGTCCTTTCGACAAACAAACGGATACTGAATCGAACAGGGTTCCATACCTACGGGGATCTTCACCTGTTTCGGCAAGTGCATTGAACAGGCGCGCACCGTCCAGGTGATACTTTAAACCATGGGTCCTGCAAACAGCTGCGATAGAAACCAGTTCATCATATCGGTAAAGGGCTCCGCCCCCCTTGTTCATTGAATTTTCAACCTCGACCAGCGAAGTTACCGGCCGGTGAATGTCATCAGGATTGATATGACTTTCCACCTCCCCGGCCGTGATGAGTCCGCGGGGGCCGTCAAGCAGGCACACCGATGCCCCTGAATTGCGCATCACGGCTCCTCCTTCATAATAATAAATATGCGAAAATTTGTGACAGATCACCTCATCCCCAGGCCTTGTATGCACATTAACGGCGATCTGGTTGGTCATGGTGCCCGATGCACAAAACAGCGCTGCCTCTTTGCCAAAAAGCAAAGCAGCTTTTTCTTCCAGTGAATTTACCGTAGGATCATCCTGAAAAACATCATCGCCAACCTGAGCCGAAAACATGGCATCAAGCATTTC
>CAIYQH010000403.1 GCA_903928285.1 uncultured Bacteroidales bacterium | reverse complement strand
TGAAGTTGTGGATACCCTGCGTTCAGGGTGGATCACGACAGGGCCCAAAACAAAAAAGTTCGAAAAGCTGCTGACTGATTATGGCGGTCAAAAGATAACCCTCTGCGTCAACTCGGCGTCGGCCGGACTGGAACTTATGTTGCGCTGGTTTGGCGTTCGGGAGGGCGATGAGGTGATCGTGCCGGCCTATACCTATGCCGCTACTGCCAACGTGGTGGTCCATTGCGGGGCTAAGGTGGTCTTTGTGGATGCCGGCGTGGATTTTAATATATCTGTGGCGGCGGTTGAAAAAGCAATTACCTCCCGCACCAAGGTAATCATTCCCGTTGATATCGCGGGATGGCCATGCGATTATGATGCCATCAATGCACTGGTTCGCAGGCCTGATATCCGGCACCTTTTCAATCCCGGGTCGCCGGAACAGCACCAGTTGAACCGCATCCTGGTGTTGTCTGATGCAGCCCATTCCATCGGGGGGCAATATCATGGCAGAACGGTCGGAGGTCTTACCGATATATCGGTTTATTCCTTCCACGCTGTAAAAAACCTTACTACTGCCGAGGGAGGCGCTGTATGCCTGAACCTGCCCGAACCGTTCGATCATGAAGAAATTTACAGGGTGCTGAATGCCAAGTCGCTACACGGTCAGACAAAAGATGCCCTTGCCAAGACGAAGGCGGGTGGCTGGCGATACGACATTATTGAACCCGGTTATAAATGTAATATGACCGATATCCAGGCTTCCATCGGGCTTGTTGAACTGGCACGATATGATAATGATATGCTGGTAAAGCGCCTGCACATTTTTGACCGGTATGCTTCGGCTTTCACAAAGTATGACTGGGCACAGATCCCGTTGTATAAGAGCAGTTCAGGGACATCCTCTTTCCATGTGTTTTTATTAAGGATTAACAACATCACCGAAGAGCAGCGCGACCGGATCATTCAGGAAATCTTCAGCCGGGAGGTTGCGGTAAACGTACATTTCATTCCTTTGCCTATGATGACCTATTACAGAACCGGGGGATACGATATCAGGGATTATCCGGTTGCCTATGATAATTTCTCACGCGAGATAAGTTTGCCTGTTTATTATGACCTGAGCGACGCAATGGTTGATACTGTGGTGCAGGCTGTAGTTGAATCAGTAGGCGCTGTTACCGGGATTTAATCTCGCCCCATGATAAGATTTTTTGACATTCTCATTTCCCTTGCCGGACTGCTTTTACTGCTGCCTCTCTTTCTGTTGATCTATTTTATCGTGATCACCGGATCACGGGGAGGGGCTTTTTACCTTCAGACCCGCGTAGGGAAGGATAACAGGGATTTCAGGCTGGTTAAATTCCGTACGATGCGTATGGGCGCCGAAAAATCGGGGGGGCTGACGATTGGCGCCCGTGACAGCAGAATTACCGGGGCCGGTTATTTGTTACGTAAATTCAAACTGGATGAATTACCCCAGCTGATCAATGTACTGAAGGGAGAGATGAGCCTGGCCGGTCCGCGCCCTGAAATCCGCAAATATGTCGATTGCTATACGCAGGAACAACGGATCGTACTTACCGTTAAACCTGGTATTACTGACTATGCCTCCATTGAATACATGGATGAAAACGAGATCCTGGGCAGCGCAGCCGACCCGGAAAGGAGTTACGTGGAAGTAGTCATGCCGGCCAAGATCCGCTTGAACATGAGATACATCGATAATCATAACCTCAGAGAATATTTTTCAATTCTTTTCAAAACGGCTGCAAGGTTGTTCCGTAAATAACCGGCGTTATGGCGCTACGATGAATTTCAGTGTCGATTTAAAGATTCCTGATTTCAGGACTGCAAAGTAAATACCCTGTTCCAGCTCCTTTACATTCCAGCTGATCTTATGGATTCCCTTCGCCATCCCTGCATTGAGAATGGAATCCCTCAGGATACCGTTACCATCGTAAATGTTGAAACTCACGGTCATATTGTCGCGCGGTAACTCGACCTGGAAAATACCTGCCCTGCTGACAGGATTGGGAGACACCGAAAGGATTGTTGGCTGACCGGCTCCTGCATGCTCGTCAATTGCATAGGGGGTCATGTCGGGACTGCCTGCACGCACCCAGGCGGTGTAGACAAGGTTGGCCAATGCATCCGAGGCATTCCGCATCATCAGGATGGTAAATCCACCCGATTTTGCCCACAATGTCTGATAATAGGAATCGGAGGTGGTTGACCCCGACTGAGCGGTTGCATAGGCATCGGACATTAAAACGCTGTCGACAAACTTATAATCATAATAAAGATAGTTGAATACATAACCGCCTACATCCTGGATGTATTGGGCTGAATCAACGGGATAGACGATCTGGCTGGCATAGCGGCCCACCATGGTGGTCTCATACCGGGAATGGACACCGGTTTGCCCGGTAAACTGGCCGTTGTAGTTTGCCGCAATATGCAATGGCATATGTCCGTCGCCGACATAGTGACCCAGGTCGGCTGCAAATAATGCTGCCTTGTTCCAGTCTTTACGCTGGAAACAAGCCGTTACCGAATCGAAAGTGGTAAGCGTGGCCCATGGGAGAATTCCCTGGTCGATCACAAAAGTGGAGCCGTGACGGGATACAACCGAATCATAAGCCTGGGATATTAACCCATACTGAACGAATTCAGGATAATTGTCGATATCAATAAAGTGTCTTGGCGATTCATTGGGGTCCGAGTTTTTTCTGTTATCGGCTGCAGAGGCATTGCTCGTTACGATATCTGTCCAGGCGGGCTTCAGGAATGCCATCCGGGCGGGCAGGCAGGCTGCCATATTCTGGTTGATTTTTTTGTGGCCGGTCGATCCCCAGCTTGACAATATCAGACAAAGCACGACCAGGGAGACAGGGTAGAAGATTTTTTTCATTAAAAGGCGGTTAAAAGATTTTCAAGATCTTCGGTTTTATCGGACGATCCTGATTGGTTATTTGAATAGATGAGGAAGTTTATAAGCCGGCGAATAATTTCGGCATGGGTACAGGGTAAAAAAAACGACTTTTCAGGCTGAAACCTCATTTGTTTGATAAACAGATCAATTTCTCGGCGGGTAAACACCGTTCCCCGGTTGAAGGGATTAAAATAAAAAAGAACATCCTCTTCGACGGGATCTTTAAGCCCGCTTTCAGTCAGGTAAGCCAGGATAAAATGCTGCGGAAGGTTTACTCCATAAACCGGTAATCCCAGTTTCTGTGCCAGAATAATGAACAGGACCCCCAGGGAGAGCGGACTCCCCTGACGACTCTCCAGGAAAGTATTAATACAGGAATTCTCAGGCGCAGATATTTCGTTTTTATTACCGGTAAATTTGTGAACATCGAAAATGATGTGATTCAGCACTTTGACAGTCTCCATAGCCGTCAGGTTCTCATTGAGTTCAAGCCAGATATCCATCCTGATCTTTTCGATCTGCAGGGCAATGACCGACTCATCCATCGAAGGATACTGGGTTTTTGACACCAGGATAAAGCCTTTGAGAAGGTTGTCACTCTCCAGGCTTAGCCAGTTAACAAATTCAACATAGAGGTTCTCACGGTTCAGTTTGCCTATGATATGCCGGATCCGCTCCTGGACAACAGGATCAAGTGTGTTTTCCAGCGATTTCTCCATGGGACCCAGCGCATCCGCACCAAATGAAAACAGTTGCTCCTGCACCAGGCGAAAGGCTTTTTCATCAGGCTCGTCAAGCAGGTTGATCAGGGCGGCCAGTCTGGTGTTTCCGGTTTGGAGGTTCATGCGTGTTTCTTGGAAATTTTCGTGAGCAGGAGTTGCTTGCAGACCTCCCTAAAGGGTGATCTGGTTAAGGACCGTTTCAATCAGCGTTTTGATGACTGTTTTGTGATCAGGGTTGTATTCACCGGTTGCACGGTTGGCGATGAGCGCGCAAATGGTGACCATT
Source organism: uncultured Bacteroidales bacterium (assembly GCA_903928285.1). Classification (GTDB taxonomy): domain Bacteria; phylum Bacteroidota; class Bacteroidia; order Bacteroidales; family FEN-979; genus CAIVAT01. Next base: position 1,953 of record CAIYQH010000403.1, on the reverse strand, counting down.
TCGTGGCCCATCAGCGCTCCCAGTCCATACAACGCAGAGGTTTCCATTTCAAAATTGACGATCCTCCGGCCATTGTGGTTGAAGCTTTGCAGTTTCCGGATCATATCCGGGTCGGTGAGGGGTAACCGCAGGAAGCGTCCCTGCGGCCCGTAAAAGCCAGGAGCGGTTACGGTAATACCGGTTACTGAAAAGGGACTGAACAAACTGATCAGCCGGTCGGAACCCTTAACGAAATAGGGTTTTGAAAGGTCTGCAGGCCAGGGAGCCCAGGCTGCAAAAGCTTCGGTTAACTCCCTGTCAATAATACCGGGAGTGCCTTTATAAAAATGAAGCAGGTTGTCAAGTCCGACGGCATGTGTCGACAGGCAAAACCTGTTGATCGGCACATCCGGCTGGATAGAGCCTGATGTCCCGATCCTGATGATGGTAAGTGACCGCAGCCGGGGGTTTTGCACGCGGGTTTTCAGGTCGAAATTGGCCAGGGCATCCAGTTCGTGCATCACAATGTCACAATTGTCAGTACCAATGCCTGTTGACAGGGCCGTAATCCTCCTGCCATGGTAATAACCTGTGCAGGTATTGAATTCACGGTTTGACGAGGTGTATTCAATGGTTGTAAAATGGTCTGAAATTTCATGGACCCTCCCCGGATCGCCGACCACAATCACGGTATCGGCCAGATCGGCCGGTTTCAGGCATAAATGATAAACGCTACCATCTGAGTTGACAATCAGATCTGGTTCGGAAAGTAAAGGCATGAGCATAACATTTTTGCAAAAGTACACAAAAAGCAGAGACGGTTATTTTTCCTGCGGATCAATCTCGCCTGCATAGCGGGTGGTGGAATCGGGCAGGAGCAGGGCCGGATGATTTTTTATCAGCGTTTCCATGTGGTCACGACGACGGAGATTGTCGTCTATCGCAGCAAGATACGCTTCGCTGTATGATTTTCCGGCGATCATCTGTTCCCGTTCAATCAGCTCCTCGGCGATGCTGTATTCGGTCTCCTCGCTCGAAATCTGCCCGTCAATCCAGATTTCCCCGGAAGGAATAAAATGATAACCCTTGTCATTCCCGCTAAATCCGAAATCAGGATAGATGGTTTTACGAACCATATAGCCATCCACCACCCAAATGGAAACCCCGTTGACCTCACGTAACGGCACGCGGTAAATCTGCCGGATCTGAATGCTGTCGGGCAGATCGCGTATCTCCTTGATGTTGTCATGATCGGTAGGAGAGACCTTGTGAAGGCTTGCTTCATGCCGGCGGCAAATGTCGTCGAATTTCCTGCGCATGACCACTTCGATGGCCAGGGAGGAGTCGTGCGACCGGTCATAGGTCCAGCCAAATTTTGCCATCAGATGGCGTTCATTCAGTTCATGCGCGAGCGTCAGCTCATACTCTTCGCACGAAACGGCATTGTCAATCCAGATTTCACCCTTGGGGTTGAACAGATATCTCTGTTCATTCCCGCCATAGAGAAATTCCGGGTAAATCTTGTGTCGGGCTTTGTATCCATCTACAATCCAGATGCTGAAACCATCCTTTGTCCCTACCAGATACCGATAGACCCCGTTTATTTTAACCGGACGGCTACAGCTTCCGAAAATTACGCATAGCAGGCAGATTGCCAGGTATTTGAACTTCTTCATCGATTTTTAATTATTAACTTCCAAAGATACCTTTTCATTTGGTAAATTTGCATCTTCTCAAAATAATCTCGAATGACTATAACCAAGATCGTTATCAAGTTTGAGTTTCCTATTGCAATGGTATTATCCTTTGTTTTGCTTGAAAATATTGCATGGATCATCGAACCTACTTTTTTTGGAAAATTGCTTGATGCAATGATTGACAAATTTTATGATAAGGAGCAGGTCAATTATATTTTACCACTGATAGTATGGGCCATCGTTTACCTGTTGAATGTCCTGGGAGGAACGCTGCACC
>CAIYQH010000402.1 GCA_903928285.1 uncultured Bacteroidales bacterium | reverse complement strand
TTATATTCCTCGTCCGAAACGGGTCTGCCTGAATATCCGGACGATGTATAGGTACTTTTATTCCTTCTGAATTTTCCGAAGAGAGAAGAAACAGAAAACCCGACTCCCGAAAATCCTTTGGTCTTTAATTTCCTGTAAATGGAAATATATAAAAAGCCAAACAGCGCCCCGCCGATATGGGCAAGATGGCCTCCCGGATTGCCTGAGGGGATCATGAAGAAATCGAAAACAAACAGGATGATGGCCAGGTAGAGAATCCTGATTTTTCCAAGGAGAAAAAGCTGGATAGTGTATTCAGGAACATAAAAGGAGATGGCCGTCACGATGGCCATCACCGATGCCGAGGCTCCCAGGGCAAAGGCTACAGGGACCAGATCGGCAAACACCGGAAAAATGTTAAAAGCCAGGATATAGACCAGTCCACCGGCAATCCCGCCTAAAAAATAGATGACCACCAGCATCCGCGAGGGTAGGAATTCAAGGAAAATGCGGCCAAATCCGTAAAGCCAGAACATGTTGAACAGGATATGCCAGAATTCGACATGCAGGAACATATAGGTAACGATTGTCCAGGGCCTTACGGCCACCAGCGGAAAGGAGGCAGGAAGGGCCAGCAGGTGCATGACAAGCGTCCCTGCGGCATCGCCGTCATGGATATTGAAGAAGAACAGGAGTACCCTGAGTATCTGAACGCACACCCAAACGCCCACGTTCACAAGGATCAGCAGCGACAGGGCTGAACCCTGTCTGAAAAACCGCTTGGCTTCCTCCAGCGGGTTTGCAGGTTGATTATAGCCGTAGTTCATCATGACGAGAAAGTGCCGGACTTTTTACGCCAGTAAATGATCAGGAAATAGCCGAAGATCATCCCGCCGAGGTGGGCAAAATGGGCCACATCATCATTCTGGTTATTTGAGAATCCTGAAAAAAGTTCCAGGGCGCCGTAAATGATCACGATCCATTTAGCCTTTATTGGAAAGAGGAAATAGACATAAACAAGCATGTTGGGGAACATCATGCCAAAGGCAAGAAGAATACCGTAAACCGCGCCGGAGGCTCCGATGGTGGGAACATCCATCCGCAGTTTCAGCAATTGCCTGATGTATTCCAATGACTGGGCTGCATAACCCGGGTTGTGCTTGGACAGGGACCATTCGTTGATAAAACTCCTTACAGTTCCCTCCTGGTCATAATAATTCTCGAAATGACTCCGGATGAATACGGTAAATCCGTCGACTGTAGGGGTTACGCTGTAGGCATGTGCAGCCGACTGAATGGAGGATAATTCAATCCAGTTGACGAAGGTTTGTACGAAAGCGGCGCCAATGCCTGTAATCATATAATAGGTTAAAAAACGTTTCGAACCCCATATGTTTTCGAGCAAATAGCCGAACATCCACAGGGCGAACATGTTCATCAGCACATGCGGTACGCTGCCATGGAGAAACATATAGGTGACAAACTGGTAGGGCCTGAAAAGATCAGATTGAAAATAGTGCAGCCCCATCAGTTTAACCAGGTCAATCCCGAAGGCCGTCTGGAAAGAGATGGTGGCAAGGTAAAACAATCCGTTGATAATCAACAGGTTTTTTACGACGGGAGGAAGCAGGCTGAATCCAGACGGGCTATATTGTTGGGACATATTTTTTAAATTTTGAATTTCCTGTATAGTTCATCAAACGAGTAAATGACCATGGTGGGTTTCCCATCGGGAGATACGTCGGGCACTTTACAGGCGAAGAGGTTTTCAATCAGCGAATCGATCTCTTCCTGGTGAAGTTTCCTGCCTCGTTTAACCGAGAGTTTCATGGCAAGGGACTTTGCCATTAACTGTTTTTGGTTGTTTTTATTGTCATTGCCAGGTGCTTTCAGTGATTCAAGCATCGATTCAATAAAGGTTCCGATACCGGAGGTGTCAAGATTCATGGGGATTGACTGTACCACGAAGGTACCCTTTCCCAGGTCGCTGATATCGAATCCCATCTCCCTGAAATAGTCTATCCATTCAAGCATGAACTGGCTGTTCCCCGGGCTCAGGGTGATGGTTTGCGGGATGAGCTGATGCTGGCCCGGGATCGCTTCGGAGGGTTCACGGCTCATAAACCGCTCGTAGAGGATTCTTTCATGAGCCTGTTGCTGATCAATGACAATAATCCCCGATTGGGTATGGGTCACCAGGAAGGAGCCCTGGACCTGGAAACTGCATTTCCGCTCAACGGGAACCTCCTCCTTGTGGCTGTCCCAGTTCATTCCATGAAGGTCGGCTCCAGGGTGCTGGTATTCCACGCTTTTTTCAGGCAGGGAGGCTGACCGGGACGGGGAATACAGGTTCTGCCATCCCTGGATGGCAGCAGGCGGTTTTGAAGGAAAGGTAAAGTGGGTCTGAGGTTCTGTCTTCTTTTCAAAGGGGTTGTAATCGGGGTTGACCGTGATGGTGGGTTGCCTGACGGGTTGATCCTCCGGGACAGGCTTGTAATGCATGCTTGGCTCCACCTCGAAATCAAGGGAGGGAGATAGGTTGAATTTCCCGATCGACTGCTTTACCGCTGCATGCAGAATGGCATAAATACTCTTGATATCCTGGAAGTTGATCTCGGTCTTGGTCGGGTGAATGTTTACATCGATGGTCTGGGGATCCACCTCCATATAAATAAAATAGGAGGGAACCGAATCATCCGGGATCAGCTCCCTGAAGGCGCCGTCAACCGCATGATGCAGATATGCGCTCTTCATAAACCGCCCGTTGGTAAAGAAATACTGCTCGCCCCTGGTTTTTTTGGCAAATTCAGGTTTCCCGATAAAACCGGAGATATTGACCAGCGCTGTCTGCTGTTCAACGGGTATAAGCCGCTGCCCATAGGATGAGCCGAAGAGGTTGGTAATTCTTTGTTTCACGTTCCCGGCCGAAACCTGGAAAAGGATCTTATCCTGGTTATAAAAGGTAAAGGTGATATCGGGATGGACCAGGGCAACGCGAAAGAACTCCTCAATGATATACTTCAGTTCAAGGGCATTCGATTTTAAAAAATTCCGGCGTGCCGGAACGTTGAAGAAGAGGTTTTTCACGCATACTGAAGTTCCGTTATGACAGTTCACGGGGAATTGTTCCTTCACTTCAGTCCCCTCAATCAAAATGCAGGTACCTACTTCATCCTCGAACCGTTTTGATTTAAGCTCTACCTGGGCGATGGAGGCGATGGAGGCAAGCGCTTCCCCGCGAAAACCAAGGGTACGGATGGAAAGGAGATCGTTGGCGCTTTGAATTTTCGAAGTGGCATGGCGCTCAAAACACATCCGCGCATCCCGTTCCGACATGCCGCAGCCGTTATCGGTCACCTGGATTAGCAATTTTCCGGATTCCCTGATAATCAGTTTGATATCAGTGGCTCCCGCATCAATCGTATTCTCCAGCAGCTCCTTAACAGCCGAAGCAGGGCGCTGAACCACCTCGCCGGCAGCAATCTGGTTGGCGACTGAATCTGGTAAAAGACGGATGATATCACTCATGGCAACAAAAGTACCCATAATTTTTTAAAGTGCGATGGTCACTTTGCGAGCCTGCCGGTAAAGGTGAAGATAAATCAGTGTTTTCAGCCCGGAGAAACCTGCCGATGGAATATGAACATTCCATTGAGCCGTCTGTCAGGAGACACACAGAAAAAATCATTCACCGCCGGATACAGAGGAAACGAAGGAAAAAGACATACTGAAAATATCATTGAATGGACTTCAATGATCCGCATTATTTTATTGCATTTCCGAACACGTTACTTCACCCCGCGGGGGGTGAAGTGTGATTCAGTTAAAACCTGGATTTATCCAGTACCGGAAACCTCATTTGCACAAGATAGAAGGCTCCGTAGAATACCGCACTGAAAAAGGTGGTTCCGAGAAGGTCATTCAGAAAGAATGAGAATCCATTGGCAGTGTCGCTGAAAAACATCATACCGGCCAGGTAACATTCTGCAAGACCGGCAGTTGTTTGTGGGTAGAACGGACTGGCCAGCCAGGCTGCAAAGTTAGTTATCAGGAAAAAGATAACGGCAGAGGTAATGGAGGCCAGAACGACCGATCCCACATTGATTTTATTCCGGATCGACATTCCAATAAGAACCGTAACGGCAAAACCCAGGTAGACAGCAGGCATGTTGGCGTGCAGACCTATAACGAGATCGCTTATGAACATCGCGGCGATCGGAATGGCGAAAGCATACTGCTTTCTGTCGAAATAGGTACCGGCAAAAAGTGCCATGGCTGCAATCGGCGTAAAGTTCGGCCAATGCGGCAGCAGCCTTAAAAAGGCTGCAACGAGAATAACTGAGAAAACAACAATAAATCTAGGATTGATAGATTTATATTTCATTTATTATATTAGGATTAGTATGACACAAAAATAGTGAAACATTTTAATAAAAGTCAAGTCCTGTTAAAAATAGTTTTTATTTTTGGAGAACATTCATAAAACCAAGGCCTTAAAATGAAAAATTTTATTTTTGCCGTTATCTTGTTCGTCCTTTTTCTATCGACAGGCTGTATCCCTATGAAAGAGAACACTGATCTAATCATCACAAATGGAATTATTTACACCGCCGATTCAAGAAACAGCCACTGTGAGGCCATGGCTGTAAAGGATGGAAAAATCATGGAAACGGGCGCTGCTGATAAAATTTCAACCCGCTATCGTGCTTCTGAAACCATTGACCTGAAAGGGAAAGCCATGTTCCCGGGTTTCATAGATGCACATTGTCATTTCTTTGGCTATGCCGAGGGACTTCAGTACACCGACCTGAATGGGGCGACCTCCTTCACAGAAGTGCTGGACCGGCTGAAGGTGCGCGCCATGCCTGATGCACAACGGTGGATCGTTGGCAGGGGATGGGACCAGAATTTGTGGGATATCAGGGAATTTCCCGACAATGAGCAACTCAATAAGTTATTTCCTGCAGTTCCCGTGATGCTCATCAGGGTTGACGGCCATGTTGTGCTCGCTAACCAGGAGGCGCTGAACCGCGCCGGGATCGGGTTGAACAACAGCTTCGGCGAGGGACAGGTTGGCATAAAAGACGGGCATCTGACAGGAATCCTAAGCGAAACGGCCGCGGATGCCATGCGTGGCGCTGTACCTCAGCAGGCGGGCAAAGAGCTGGCCAGCCTCCTGGAAAAGGCCCAGGAGCGTTGTTTTGCGGTTGGGTTAACCTGCGTGAGTGATGCAGGACTCAACTACAACCAGGTGATGACCATCGATTCAATGCAAAAAGCAGGAATCCTGAAGCTGCAGGTTTATGCCATGCTGACGCCGAACCCTGAAAATATCAGCAAGTTTCTCCTGAGGGGATTGTTTATCACCGATAAACTGGTTGTCAGGTCCATCAAGCTTTATGCCGACGGGAGCCTGGGCAGCAGAACAGCCAGGTTAAAGAAACCCTATGCGGATGCACCCGGAACCTCCGGACTAATTGTGACGAAACCTGATTCAATCATTACGTTATGTAAATTAGCTTATAATCATGGATATCAGGTAAACACGCATTGTATCGGCGATTCTGCCAACAAAATGGTACTGGAGCTTTACAGTACTTTTTTAAAGGGCAGGAATGACCTTCGTTGGCGGATTGAGCATGCGCAGGTGGTTGACAAGGAGGATGTCCATTTTTTTGGTGACTATTCCGTAATCCCCTCGGTTCAGGCTACGCACGCCACCTCCGATATGTACTGGGCCGGCCGGCGCCTTGGGAATGAGCGGATAAAGGGAGCTTATGCCTATAAAACGCTGATGGAGCAGAACGGCTGGCTGGCGAATGGCACCGATTTCCCCATTGAAAATATCTCTCCATTGTTTACCTTTTACGCTACAGTAGGGCGGATGGACCAAAAGGGTTTTCCACAGGGAGGTTTCCAGGCGGAAGAGTCGTTATCGCGTGCCGATGCCCTGCGGTCGGTCACCTCCTGGGCAGCCAAAGCCGATTTCCTCGAAAAACGAAAGGGCACGCTGGAGGCGGGAAAGGATGCTGATTTTGTAATCCTTGACCAGGATATTATGGAAATTCCTGTCGGAAATATCCTAGGTGTGCAGGTTATCCGCACCTTTATCGCCGGGAAAGAGGTCTTCAGGAAGTAGTGCCGTTCCTGTCGCGGTGATCGATGAATTTAACAGGTTTCCTGCTGGTTTCAGGATTTTTCAACTTTTGAATTTCTGTCTCGCTGACAAAGTCGATCAGGGGTGCTACCCTCAGCCTGGCCCGAAAATGATCTTTGATATCCTTCTCCTTTTCCTCCCCGATTCCTTTTCCGCTGATATGGATCAGGATTTCATCGGTGCCGATGCTGTTGGTAAAAACCTCGACCACGTAATTGGAAATGAGATCTATGTTGTCAAGGATGTCATAGAGTGCTGGCGGGAAGAGGGTGGTGCCTTTGTATTTGATCATCTGGTTTTTTCTTCCGATCAGCGGGCCAAGCCTGATGGTATTCCGGCCGCAGTTACACGGATTAGTGAAATGGTGGCAGATATCGCCTGTTTTAAACCGGAGCAGGGGCATCCCCTCCACGCCGAGGGTTGTCACGGTGACTTCACCCGGTTCGCCGGGTTTCACAGGGATGTTGTTTTCATCCAGGAATTCGACGATGATCAGCTCAGGGTGGTGATGGCCGCCCAGACCTTCGGGGCATTCGGTGAACGAGGTGCCCATCTCGGTGGAGGCATAGGTCGAGAAAAGCTTTAACGGCCATTTATCGGTGATCTTCCTGCCAAGCGTATTCAGCGACATATCCGTTTTCCGAAGGGGCTCCCCGATGCAGATGGCATTTTTAAGGCTGCTGGCGCGGTAATCGATGCCATGTTGTTCTGCATATTCAATGATCTTCAGGATGAAGGAGGGAACGGCTACGATCGAATCGGGTCTG
>CAIYQH010000401.1 GCA_903928285.1 uncultured Bacteroidales bacterium | reverse complement strand
TTCACAATCTGGTATTCAATGTTATTTACATTGTATTGCGAATTTTTCACGCTCTCTTCGTCGCTGGTGATTTTAAAATAGACCTGCGCATCAACCTTCGCATTCAGATTGTCGTTGGTGATAATCTCCTGTGGCTCTGCATTGATCATTTTTTCGGTAACGTTCACCTGGTACATCAGGTCGATACCCGGCATGATCCAGTGAAAACCGGGGTTGGCAAAACGGTTGTATTTGCCGAAACGCTCTATTAGCCCGCGATGGGTAGGCCGTACAATGCGAATTCCTGAGAAAAAGAATAATCCGGCTGCACCGACTATGATAAGAATCAAAACATTGTTCATGGTGTTTTTTTTTAAGGTTTTTACAAATAATTTTCTCTAACAAACTTAGTGAAATTCTGACAGAAATCAATTTGTTCAGGATAAATATAGTTGTCATTTTTTTTTTATACTTTTGCCCATAACAAATAATGTAAATTGTCATGTTAAAAAAGATAGCCGTACTGTTTTCACTTGCAGGAATTCTTCTGTTGATGGCGACTGCCTGCCATATTCACAGGCAGCCAAACACCATAACTGTAAATCCCGGCGATTCGACCCTCCGGGCAAAAGCAGGTGCGTTTATCAAAGTACCCCTCACCACCGACCTCGCCAAACTTTCTGCGAAGGAGAAACAGATGATCCCTTTGCTGATAGATGTCGCCAAAATCATGGATGATCTCTACTGGCAACAGGTGATCGGAAACAAACAGAAATTCTTTGATACCATCCGTGATTCAGCAGTACGTGAATTTGCTGCGATCAACTACGGCCCCTGGGAACGGCTGAATGGCAACCAGCCATTTATCCCCGGCTTCGGCCCTAAGCCCGCCGGCGCTAACCTCTACCCGGGTGATATGACCAGGGAGGAGTTCGAAAAATGGACAAATACGGATAAGACGAGCCCCTACTCAATCATTGGCAGAAATGATGACCACAGCCTGAAAAACATCTGGTATCATGAAGCATTCCTGGAACAGCTTACACAAGCCTCCGCTCTGATGAAAAAAGCAGCTGCCCTGGCTGAAGACCCGGGACTGAAGCGCTACCTGGAACAGCGGGCTGCCGCCCTGGTTACCGATGACTATTTCGCAAGCGACATGGCCTGGATGGACATGAAAAACAATACCATTGATTTCGTGGTCGGTCCGATTGAAAACTATGAAGATGAACTGTTCGGCCATAAAACAGCTTTTGAATCTGCACTTCTTGTTAAAGACAAGGAATGGAGTCTGAAATTATCAAAGTTTTCAAAACTCCTTCCCGAGTTACAGACCTCGCTTCCTGTCGACAATAATTATAAAAAAGAAAAACCCGGCACCGATTCCGACCTGAATGCCTATGACATCATCTATGTTTCCGGTCATTCCAACGCTGGGAGTAAAACCATTGCCATCAACCTCCCGAATGACGAGAAAGTTCAGCTGGCAAAGGGCTCCCGCCGCATCCAGTTGAAAAATGCCATGCGGGCCAAGTTTGACAACATCCTGGTGCCAATCTCCAAAGTTTTGATTGATTCTGCCCAGCGCGCCAACATCAGATTTGACGCATTTTTCTCGAATGTCATGTTTCACGAGGTGGCTCACGGATTGGGAATTAAAGACACCATTACCGGGAAAGGAAGTGTCAGGCAAGCCCTGAAAGAAAAGTTCTCCTCCTTCGAAGAGGCCAAAGCCGACATTCTCGGTCTCTTTATGGCTACCCGGTTGATCAGAAAGGGAGAAATCAAAGACATCACTGTTGAAGACTGTT
>CAIYQH010000400.1 GCA_903928285.1 uncultured Bacteroidales bacterium | reverse complement strand
GGCACGATCACATCGGTGAACATCACCGAGTGGGTGTCGCTGCTGCGCATTCCCATTTTGTCCTCATGCGGGCCCAGGGTGATCCCCGGGGAGTGGCGGTCGACCAGGAACACGTTGATCCCCTTGTGCTTTTTCTCAGGATTTGTCTGTGCGGTCAGCACATAGGTCGAGGCAGAATTTCCGCTGGTGATCCAGTTTTTAACGCCATTGACGAGATAATGATCGCCCATGTCGATGGCGGTGGTACGCTGCGAAGTGGCATCCGAGCCGGCTTCCGGTTCCGAAAGCAGGAAAGCGCCGATCTTCTCCCCCCTTGCAAGCGGTTTCAGCCATTTCTGCTTTTGTTCTTCGTTGCCAAAGGCTTCGATCCCATAGCAAACCAATGAATTGTTCACCGACATGATCACCGACACGGAACTGTCGATCTTGGAGATCTCCTCCATGGCCAGTACGTAGGAAACCGTATCCATGCCTCCCCCGTCATATTTCGTGTCAACAAGCATTCCAAGGAAACCAAGTTCAGCAAGGGCTTTAACGTGGTGCGTGGGGAATGCGGCAGTTGCGTCGCGTTCGAGGACGTCTTTGATCAGTTCGCGTTGGGCGTAATCCCGGGCCGACTGCTGGATCATGATTTGTTCTTCAGAAAATTCGAAATTCATGGTAGAAGGTTATAAGATACACATTATAAATTACTTGGACTGTTCTGCATACAAAAATACAATTTATTTGTAAGGATACCAAGCCGGAGCAGGGCTGATTGAAAAAAACATTTGCAGCAGGGGTCAACGGAAACGATTGTATTAATACCAGGGAAAGAGTGGTATATACCGCTTGATAATCAACGATTTTTATGAGCCGGGACCGGAAGGAAAACACCTTAACCTATGATCATCTGCCTGCCGGGGAGGAATGGTACGGGAATAATGCCACATCAGAGATTCGGGTGAGTCTGCCTGGCGGGAAGCCTCCAGTCGTTCTGTATGGAATTTAAAGCCTGTGGATTAAAGGTTTTGGCAGGAAACTCCCCATAAAAAGGCAACGTTACAGCCTGGTTCAGCGCGAATCCAGCGAAGGGCAAACCACAAACCATGCGACTGGCATATCTGACAACCAGGGAAATAAAGACAGCGACCAGGCGTGTTGCTTAAGAAAAAGGCTCGTTCGGGACGATGATCCAGGCAATGATATAGCCCAGCAATCCTAAAAATCCTGCAAAGAACAGGGCTACAGTGGCAACCCTGATAATGACGGGATCAAGGTTGAAATAATTCCCTAATCCTCCGCAAACGCCTCCGATGACGCGGTCTTTTCCCGAACGGTATAATCTTTTTGGTTCCATGATGACGACTTTTTCTGATTAGATGACCGGTTTTGTTCAACGTTACAAATTTATTGATTTACAGGAATTATACGCACAAATAATTTTGGATGAAGCATTGATTCTCCAGGTCCGCTCCTTAACCCTTCGACGCAGGAATTCCATGGGTATAGCTGTAATGAGAGAGGGTATCCGGAATGAAACTATTCATATCACAAATTGCAGGAATAACGGTTAAATTACGAAGAAAAATCGAAGAACGATCGAAGAACGATCGAAGAACGATCGAAGAACGATCGAAAAGTGATCGAAAAGTGATCGAAAAAATATCGAAGAACGATCGAGGCAAAACCGAAATTTATCCGCTGGAGACCCGAAACAGGAAAGTGGCAAAACCGGAAAAGCTGATTACATTTGTCAAAAAAAGAACCATGGAATGGATTGAAAAGCTGGATGGCAATGTGATCGTAAGCGATGAAAACGGCAGGATCATCTATATGAATGAAATGGCCCTGTCCCAATATGAAAAGGACGGGGGCAAGGATCTGATCGGGAGGGATCTGCTGGAATGTCATTCCGAAGCATCCCGGAAAAAGATCCTGGAGATCATGACCAGCGGGGAAAGGAATGTGTATACTATCGAGAAAAAGGGGCGGAAGAAGATCATCTACCAGTCGCCCTGGTTCGTGGATGGAAAATTCAGGGGGATCATCGAACTTTCGCTCGTGATCCCCGCTGAAATGCCTCATTATATCAGGGATTAGATCTATTTCGCTGCCTTCTTCTCGTCGGCGATCTTTTTCAGGACCTCCTCCTGGAGAAGTTTTGGCAGCGGGGTGTATTTGAAGAACTCCATAGAATAGTTGGCGCGTCCGCTCGAGATATTGCGCAGCTGGGTAGCATAGCCGAACATCTCCATCAGGGGAACAAAGGCGTTGACCTTCTGGCTTCCTTTACGGTAGCGGCG
>CAIYQH010000399.1 GCA_903928285.1 uncultured Bacteroidales bacterium | reverse complement strand
GGAAGTCGACGATCTCCATGATTTCGACCTTGGCCTCCTCCAGTCCGGCCACATCATTAAAGGTTATACTTACACTGGTATCCTTGTCGAAAAGCTGGGCCTTCGATTTGCCGATATTGAAGATCTGGCCTCCGCCTCCGCCGCCTTTGCTCATGAAACGCATGATCAGGAACCATGCGCCGATGAGGACAATGATGGGCAGCAAATAGGAGAAGATATCGCCAAACAGATCCTTCCGCGTGTCGGTAGACGGGGGATAGGGATATTGTTTTTGAAACTGGACGATCGTCTCTTTAGGCAAACTGTCGCGACGCATCCTTGAAATCACCGAATCCCTTGTATCTTTAAGGAGCCCGTGAAAAATTTCTTCCGATCCTATCTGGTAGAAAAATTCGGGGCTTGACCCGGTAGATGTTCCGAAACTGCGTTTGGTGAAATCCTTATAAGCCGTATCCGTTTTGAGTTTTTCCTTCTTAATGTAGATCTCGGCCTTCTCCTTGTTGATGATCACCAGTTTGTCGATATCCTGCTTTTTCAGCATCTCTTCCAGCCGGTTCCAGGCAATCTCCTTAACCGGGTTGGAATAATTAAAATACTGTATCGCGATAAACACGATCGCCAGGATCGCATATATCCAGTAAAAACTAAATTTCGGACGTTTGCCTTTGGGAGGTATAAAATTGCTGCCTTTTTCTGCCATTCTGTCTGATTCCAAAAAATAAGTGACTCTGTTTAATCCTGCGTGTCAATCTTTGTGACCGGGGCATCGGCCCATAACTGCTCTATGTTGTAGAACCGGCGCCGTTCTTCCTGAAACACATGTATGACTACGTCGCTATAATCAATCAAAATCCATTCCGCATTTTCAAATCCCTCTTTGTGCCACGGATTTTGACCGGTTTGTTTTTTCACCTCTTCGATCACATGGTCGGCAATGGCTTCAACCTGGGTCCGGGAACTGCCATGGCAAACGATAAAAGTATCGCAAACCGTTCCTTTCATACCGGTAAAATCGAGGATGACCGGGTTTCTTGCCTTCGTATTGATCATCGCGGTGATAACGGCCCCGGCTAACAAATCGCGAGGTTCTTTTTTCTTTCTCCTGGGCATGAAGGAAGGTTGGTTAATAATGCAAAAATAATCAAATAAACTGAACCCTGTCAGAAGTTGGGTTTAAGGGCATAAGTATTGTAAAATTCAGTGATATAGCCAACCGCCTCCTGGGCGGTATCCACTACCTTGAAAATTTCAAGATCGGCTGCGCTGATATTCTGTTCGGCAAGCACAGTGGTCGTGATCCAGTCGATCATCCCCTGCCAGTATGCACGGGAAACCAGGACTATAGGGAATCTGACCAGCTTATGGGTCTGGATCAGCGTGATGGCCTCCGTTAATTCATCGAGCGTGCCGAATCCGCCGGGAAGTGCTATAAATCCCATGGAATAACGCATGAACATTGTTTTCCGGACGTAAAAGAAATTAAAATTCAGCAGTTTGTTGGCGTCGATAAACGGGTTGGGGCTCTGCTCAAAAGGGAGGTTGATATTCAGGCCGACCGATTTGCCCCCGGCAAAATGGGCACCCTTGTTGGCGGCTTCCATGATTCCAGGGCCGCCACCGGTGATGATGCCGAAACCGGCTTTGGTCATCAGGTAGGCGATTTCCTCCGCCAGTTTGTAATAGGAATGACCGTCTTTGATACGTGCAGAGCCGAAAATAGAGACACAGGGCCCGATCCTGCTTAATTTTTCAAATCCTTCCACCATCTCGGAAATTACCTTTAAAATTTCCCAGGTATCATAGCTGATGGTCTCCGACCAGTTCTTGGGTTGTATCGATTCTTTGAGTGCGGCTAAGTCTTGTTCCTGCATTTTCGGAAGTGTTAATGGATCAAAGGTAAAGAAATATCATGATATTCCGAGGATTGCTTTGAGATACCGGCCTGTAAAGCCTTCGGTGCTCATGGCAACCTCTTCCGGTGTTCCCTCTGCGATGATGCGGCCTCCACGCTGGCCTCCTTCGGGTCCCATGTCTATTACATGGTCAGAAACCTTGATCACCTCCATGTTGTGTTCGATCACCAGGACGGTGTTCCCTTTTGCGACGAGTTTGTTGAGAACACAAAGCAATACCTTTACATCTTCAAAATGAAGGCCAGTTGTGGGTTCGTCGAGTATGTAAAGGGTATTCCCGGTATCGGTTTTGGAAAGTTCCGTGGCAAGTTTGACCCGCTGTGCCTCGCCGCCCGAAAGAGTTGTCGATTGCTGGCCCAATGTCACGTAGCCAAGGCCTACCTCGTTAATCGTATTTACTTTGTGAACGATGAACGGGATGTTTTCGAAAAAATCAACGGCCTGTTCAAAGGTCATGTTGAGCACATCGTTGATCGATTTTCCCTTGTACCTGACCTCCAGGGTTTCGCGGTTGTACCGGTGGCCACGGCAGGTTTCACAAGGCACATAAACATCGGGAAGAAAGTTCATTTCAATTACCCGCAATCCGGCGCCTTTGCAGGTTTCACAACGGCCTCCCTTTACATTGAAGGAAAAACGGCCTGGTTTATAACCCCTGATCTTCGATTCAGGCAATTCGGCAAACAGCTTCCTGATGTCATCAAACATCTTGGTGTAGGTGGCAGGATTGGAACGGGGAGTCCGCCCGATCGGCGACTGGTCAATTTCGATAACCTTGTCCACGTTTTTGATACCTTCGACCGACCGGTAGGGCAGAGGTTTCTGATCTGATCTGAAGAAATGCTGACTGAGGATCGGGTAAAGGGTTTCATTGATCAGGGAAGATTTCCCGCTGCCCGATAATCCTGTGATGCAGATCAGTTTTCCCAGGGGGAGCGCCAGGTCGACATTTTTCAGGTTGTTGCCCGTAGCACCCGTCAGTTTGAGGAGCTGGCCATTGCCTTTGCGGCGTTCCTTCGGAATGTTGATCTTGCGGTTGCCGCTCAGATACTGCCCGGTGAGCTGGTCGCTGTTCATGACCTCTTCAGGGGTTCCCTGGGCCACGATCCTTCCCCCGTGCACGCCTGCTCCGGGGCCGATGTCAATGACATGATCAGCCGCCATAATGGTCTCCTGGTCATGTTCAACCACGATGACCGAATTTCCCGCATCTCTCAGGCTTTTCAATGCATTGATAAGCCTGAGGTTGTCGTGCTGGTGCAGCCCGATACTGGGTTCATCCAGGATATACAGCACACCAACCAGCTGCGACCCGATCTGGGTCGCAAGCCTGATGCGCTGGCTTTCGCCGCCTGAAAGGCTGCGGGCGGTGCGGTTCAGCGTAAGGTAGCCGATTCCCACATCAAGCAGGAACTGAATCCTGGTCCTGATCTCCCGGATGATCTCATAGGCAATGATCTTCTTACGTTCATCAAGTTGTTCCTGCAGCCGATCAAACCAGTCGGCAAGGTTTACCAGGTCGGTATTGGCCAGTTCCGAGATGTTTTTCCCACCGATTTTAAAATACAGCGACTGTTTTTTCAGTCGTGCACCTTCACATTCGGGGCAGGGCATCTTGTTCATGAAACTGCTCACCCATTTCATGATCCCGGCCGGCGCCGCTTCTGCATGCTGTGAGTTGATAAAACTGACGATTCCTTCAAAATTCAGTGAATAGCTGGAGGCTACGCCCAGAAATTCATTTTTTACCCTGAATACTTCGTCGGAGCCGTTGAGAATCACGTTGATGGCGTTTTCGGAGATTTCCGAAATAGGAGTGTTGATATCAAATCCGTATTTTTCACCGATGGCCTCAATTTGCTTGAATATCCAGGAACTCTTGTATTCTCCGATGGGTACAATCCCCCCTTTTTTAATGCTTTTGGAACGGTCGGGAATGATCTTGCTGATATCGATCTCCGAGATGGTGCCAAGCCCGTTGCATTTTTCACACGCCCCGTAGGGGGAGTTAAAGGAAAACGAGTTGGGTTCCGGTTCTCCATAGGAGATGCCGGAGGTAGGGCACATCAGCAGGCGGCTGAAATGACGCGGGATCCCTGTTGAACGGTCGAGGATCATGAGTACATCTTTCCCGTGACGCATGGCCAGGGCGACGGAGCCGGCCAGCCTTTTTTTTGAATCTTCGCGGATGGTGATCTGGTCAATGACAATCTCAATATCGTGGATTTTGTAGCGGTCGAGCTGGAGCCCGTGAGAAATTTCCCTGACCTCGCCGTCGATGCATACATTGAGAAATCCCTGTTTCCGGATCTGTTCAAAGAGTTCCCGGTAATGGCCCTTACGCCCTTTGACGACGGGGGCCAGCACCAGGATGTCTTTCCCAGTGTAATTGCCCATGATAAGCTCCACGATCTGGTGCTCGCTGTACCTGACCATGAGTTCTCCGGTAACGTATGAGTAGGCATCCGCAACACGTGCAAAGAGCAGTCGCATGAAATCGTAGATCTCGGTGATGGTTCCCACTGTCGAACGGGGATTCCGGTTGGTAGATTTCTGTTCGATGGAGATCACCGGGCTTAGACCGTTGATCTTATCGACATCGGGTCGTTCGAGGTTCCCGATGAATTGCCGGGCATAGGCTGAAAAGGTCTCCATATACCGACGCTGACCCTCCGCATAGATGGTGTCGAAGGCAAGCGATGACTTGCCACTGCCGCTTAAACCGGTAAAAACGACCAGCTTTTTGCGGGGAATGACAAGGTCAATGTTTTTCAGGTTATGGACCCTTGCACCGAATACTTCCAGATTTTCTTCCACGGGTGTTGCGAAAAGCAGTAACTTTAGTGAACCTCGTTAATTTTCAGTGTATCATGGAAAAAGGTCTCAGACGGAAGCACCTTTTTCAAAACCTGCTCAGCATTCAGGGCCCCCTCCTTCGGTATCTGAAAGACGAAAATTTTCCTTGACTTGTTGGGCAGGCTGTAATTCCTGATCCATGGGTTGAATTCACGCAGGATCCTGTAGTTGACAGACAAATGTTTTGCGAAAACCGGCAAATTGGAGATATTGCTGTCAATCACGACCATGCGGCAGTTGATCTGCGGATAGAAATCCCTTACCCTCAGGTAAAAACCGTAGCGTACGGGGTGGTAATAGACCTCTTTTAGGGCAATGATACGGAATACATACCGCGACGTTTCATCGTTGAGATAAAGGTCGAAATACTTGTTTACCTTCTGTTTGGCAAGTGCCTTGTCGATCCCGTCGATCCCGCGGTTGTAGGAGGCGGCAACCAGGGTCCAGTTGTTAAAGGTTTTATAGGCATCCCTGAAATAGTTGCAGGCAGCCTGCGTGGCTTTTTCCATATTATACCGCTCATCAACAAAAGTATCTATTTCGAGCCCGTATTTAACGCCGCTGGTTTTGATGAATTGCCAGTAACCCTCAGCGCCGGCTGGGGAAACAACATTGACCAGGTTGCTTTCTGCAAGGACCAGAAACTTAAAATCATCGGGGATGCCGTTTTTTTTCAGGATGGGTTCAATCACGGGAAACCAGCGGCAGGCGCGCTTGAACATCATGATCGTGGAAGATTGCATAAAGGTGCTTGCCATGATCTCACGGTCGTATGCCTCTTTCACATAGGTAAGCTCCAGCGGAACAGGCTCCCCTGCAAAATTGGCTGAGGAAGGGATCTCCGGGGAAAAGACCTTCATATGACGGCCAAAAAGTGCAAAATACTCCTTGTCATGGTTTTTTATTTCGGTTGCCGCAAAAATGCAGATCCCGCAAACCATTAACAATCCCACTCCGCCCAGTACAAAATATAGCTTTTTCAACATAATTTCACCATTTCATCACCTGATGGTCCCATCGGGAACATCGCCATGCAACTTTGCCGTTAACTGTCTTAAAATGGGCTCACCATCTCACTGAACCCGGGCGAAACCGCATCCTTGGCCGAAATCAATGGTTCGGTACTCCCCCAGTTGATATCGAGGTCGGGATCATTCCAGCGGATGCTGCCTTCGGAAGCCTTGTTGTATACATTGGTACATTTATAAAAAAAGATGGTATCGTCTTCCAGTGTTACGAACCCGTGTGCAAATCCTTCGGGGATCCAGTACATCCATTTGTTCTGCCCGGTAAGAACGACCGATTCCCACTTTCCGTATGTCGGGGAGCTTTTGCGGATATCCACGGCAACATCCATTACCGATCCGCGGATCACCCTTACCAGCTTACCCTGGCCGAAGGGTGGCGCCTGGAAGTGAAGCCCCCGGAGCACTCCTTTTTTCGACATGGATTCATTATCCTGGACAAACCTCAGGTCAAGGCCGGCAGCTGTGAATTTATCCAGGTTGAACGATTCGAAAAAATAGCCCCGTTCATCTGCAAACAGATCCGGTTTGATAATCAGTAATCCATCTAAGGGTGTGTGCGTGATTTCCATGGGCCAACGATCAGATTAGTATTCAGCTGACTGGGGTTAAATTATAAACAGATGTTCGTTCTGCAAAAGTTCCGGATTTTATAAATGGATGCATTCTCCATAGGCCTGTGCCACCGCCTCCATGATCGCTTCCGACATGGTGGGATGGGGATGAACCGCCTCGATGATCTCTTTGCCTGTTGTTTCCAGTTTCCTGGCTACCACTACCTCCGCGATCATCTCCGTGACATTGTCGCCAATCAGGTGAGCCCCGAGCCACTCTCCGTATTTCGCATCGAAAATCACCTTGACAAAACCATCCCTGGCGCCCGATGCAGTTGCCTTTCCTGATGCCGTAAAGGGGAATTTGCCAACGAGTATCTCATAACCGGCATCCCGGGCGGCCTTTTCAGTCATGCCGACCGAGGCGATCTCGGGATGGGTGTAGGTACAACCCGGGATATTCGCGTAATCGAGCGGTTCAACTGCCTTGCCGGCAATTTTTTCCACGCAGATAATGCCTTCATGCGAGGCAACATGCGCGAGTGCCGGTCCCTTGACAATATCGCCGATGGCATAGTACCCGTCTACATTCGTTTTATAAAAATCATCAACCAGCACCTTGCCACGTTCGGTGGCAATCCCGGTCTCCTCCAGCCCGATGCCTTCGATATTGGTGGCAACGCCTACCGCCGATAATACCACATCGCATTCGATGACCTCTTCGCCCTTCTTGGTTTTGATAACGACCTTGCAGCCAACTCCGGTTGTGTCGACCGATTCTACGGAAACACCCGTCATTACTTTCATTCCTGCTTTTTTAAAGGAACGTTCCAGTGCTTTGGAGACCTCTTCATCTTCGACAGGAACAACATTGGGCAATACTTCAACCAGGGTTACGCTGGTGCCCAGCGAGTGATAAAACCAGGCAAATTCCGACCCGATGGCCCCGGAGCCCACCACCACCATCGAGGCTGGTTGAAAGGACAGCGTCATCGCTTCGCGGTAGCCGATGATCTTTTTGCCGTCCTGTTTTAAGTTGGGCAATTCGCGCGACCGGGCTCCTGTGGCTATAATGATATGGCTGGCTGTATATTCGGTTTTGAGGCCGTTTGCATCGGTGACCTCCACGATTTTGCCTGGCTTGACAGCGCCAAAACCGCTGATATGTTCCACTTTGTTTTTGTTGAGCAGGAATTGAATCCCTTTGCTCATCTGGCCGGCAACCTCGCGGCTTCGCCTGATAATCGCCGGGAAATCTGCCTTTGATTCGCCTGCAACAATGCCATAATCGGCAGCATGCTGAAGATATTGAAATACGGAGGCGCTTTTCAGCAATGCCTTGGTGGGGATGCAACCCCAGTTCAGGCATATTCCGCCCAATTCGGCGCGTTCGACAACCCCGACTTTAAAACCAAGCTGTGCAGCCCGGATGGCAGCAACATAGCCACCAGGACCACTTCCTATTACTATGATATCGTAATTCATTTT
>CAIYQH010000398.1 GCA_903928285.1 uncultured Bacteroidales bacterium | reverse complement strand
CTGTACTTACTGCGGACAATGTGTATCTGTTTGTCCTACCGGTGCCCTGACCGAAGTTGACCACTCGCGCAACGTGATTAATTCACTGGCAGATCCTGCCAAAACAGTTGTTGTTCAAACAGCACCTGCCGTCCGTGCCGCCCTTGGTGAAGAATTTGGCCTTGCGCCAGGCACTCTTGTAACGGGTAAGATGGTCGCAGCACTCAGACGACTAGGTTTTGACTATGTATTCGACACCGATTTTGCTGCCGACCTGACGATTATGGAAGAAGGAAGCGAACTACTCGACCGTCTTACCCGTTACCTTAAGGGCGACCAGAGCGTAAAACTGCCTATTCTTACCTCCTGCTGCCCGGGCTGGGTGAATTTTTTCGAGCATAACTTTCCCGATTTGATGGATGTGCCATCAACAGCCAAATCGCCCCAGCAGATGTTCGGCCCGATTGCCAAGGAGTACTTTGGCAAGAAACTCGGCATCGACCGCAAAAACATGATTGTTGTATCGATCATGCCCTGCCTTGCCAAAAAATATGAATGCCAGCGCGATGAATTCAAGGTAAACGGCGATCCCGATGTGAATTATTCGTTGTCGACCCGCGAACTGGCCCACCTGATCAAGTCGGCCAACATTGATTTCAACAGCCTTCCGGACGAAGATTTCGACAATCCGTTAGGTGCATCGACCGGTGCCGCCGTGATCTTTGCCAATACAGGAGGGGTCATTGAAGCCGCCTGCCGCACTGCCTATGAACTCTATACCGGCTTGAAGCTGGAGAAGGTAGAGTTCAACGAACTGCGCGGGTTGGAAAACATACGCCATGCAACGATCGATTTTGCAGGATTACCTATCAACATAGGTATTGCCCACGGGTTGGGAAACGCCCGTAAACTCCTGGAAGATGTCCAGGCCGGCAGGAGCCAGTTCCACGCCATCGAGATCATGGCCTGCCCCGGCGGCTGTATCGGAGGCGGAGGCCAGCCCTTCCACCATGGTGATTCTGATATCATTAAAAAACGCGCCGCTGCCATCTATCGTGAAGATGAAGGCAAACCCATCAGAAAATCACATGAGAATCCATTTATCATCGAACTTTATAAGGAATTCTTAGGTAAACCGCTGAGCGAAAAATCGCATCACCTGCTCCACACCCATTATTTTGACAAGAGTGCCGGAACCTACGTGGAAGAATAAAACAGCAAAAAGGCGAGTTGGCTAAACAGCGAAATAAAACAAAAATATGGCAAAGATAAAATTATCGGACAGGAAATTGCAGGAACTGAAAGAGGTTTGCAAATTCTTTAATAATGACAAGGGAGAACTGATCAACGTCCTGCACAAAGCCCAGAGTATCTTCGGATACCTTCCGGCTGAGTTGCAGGAGGTGATCGCAAAAGAATTGAATGTTTCAGTCGCCCATGTATACGGCGTGGTGACCTTTTATTCATTTTTCACCATGTTACCCAAAGGGGAACACCCCATTTCTATCTGCCTTGGAACTGCGTGTTATGTGCGCGGAGCCGAAAAGGTACTGGAGGAGTTCAGGAGAGTGTTGAAGATCCAGGTGGGTGAAACCACCCCTGACGGCAAATTTTCGCTGAGCTGCCTGCGTTGTGTAGGTGCCTGCGGACTGGCACCAGTGGTTCTGGTGGGTGAAAAAGTTTACGGAAGAGTCTCCCCCGACGGTGTAAAAGACATTGTTGCAGAATATAACAGTTAGTTCTTTTGGTTAGTACGTGTTGTTTCAAGCCTGCCGGGTGTGGATCCGGCAGGCTTTTTTATGCCAAACAACCATCCTAATAAAATTTCATGGTCACCTCTTTTAAAAACTTCTCCTCCAGGGTTCGTGCGATCCGGTGCACAACGGTTCGCCTGAGTTCAAGTTCCACAGGCAGGGTAGGATCCTGGTGAGCCACATTGATATTGGTTCCTACCAGGAAGTGTATCTCATCGCTGTCGAGCAGGTAGCGGACAATTTCATCGGCCGGTCCGCGCCCGAGCAGGTAGTTGTTGTTGTATTTTTTCAGCTGTTCACTCACTTTGCTCAGGGTCAGGATCCCTTCGGTGATCAGGTCGACACCGTTCATATACGACACCGGTGGTAATTCCGGATCCAGCATGACTTTGCTGTCGGTAATCTCCTCTTTCCACTCACGTGCCACCATATCGGCTGTGGTTGCCCCGCAAACGATCTTTTTTCCGTCAAACTGACGCAGCAGTCCGGTAAACATCTCATCATTATGGGTATCCTGCGGGGGTCCCGAAAAAATCATAAGTTTCCGCGGATCCCTGAAATAAATCACCCCGCAGCTGATATCATCGCTGGGATGGAAAAAATCATTCTGGTTCGCCTTGTTGATGACTTTGGTTCCCAGTTTTACCGCAGAAATGTCATGTTCCTCCCGGATGGATTCCTCTACAAATTTCTGAAGGTTGTCAGGGCCCCAGCCCATAGGAAAGCGATCGCTTCCAAGTCCCGACTGGGTAACACCGTCGGAGCAAAACACGATTCTGTCCTCCTTTTGCGGTTTGAAGGTGGTGGTCAGCACCTCCTTTCCCGCGTAACGTTCCCCTTCCAGTACCACGCAGTTCCATTCAGGTTCGTACAGATGGGTGCCCCTCAGGATCATCGTTTTGGGATTTTCATATTCCAGGATGGAGACCTCCCCCTCCACATCGATTTCTACAATGGTAAAGGTTGAATAGTTCATCTGTTTGACACTATCGACGGGTAAGGTCTTCATGATGATTTCGGTGATCTTCTGAACGCTCTTGTGCTCCTGTGTGAAGTTAACTGCCAGCGTTGCCGTAAGGATCCCGAGCATGTTTGCCTTTATGCCATGTCCCATCCCATCCGACAAAACCACGATGATCCTCCCCTCCTCCTTGACCCTCCTGGAAATAAACACGTCGCCGCAGACACGCGCTTCGCCATGGCATTTCTGCTGGCAATTAACTTCGATGAAAAATTTTTCGTCCAATGGCGTCAGCTTTAAATGTGGGGATGTGTAACAAAGGATTTAATGCGAGGGAACGAAGAGCAGATCACATACATCGGAAAGGTCATTTCTTCGGCGGGTTTTTATAGGTGTCGATGATCGAGTTGAGCATCTGCTCTGTTTTGGAGGCGCCCTCACCCAGCAGGTAGGCGATCTTCTGCACCATATCGAAATTCTCATCCACCACTTCAGTCAAGCGGGTGATGATCTGCTCCTTT
>CAIYQH010000397.1 GCA_903928285.1 uncultured Bacteroidales bacterium | reverse complement strand
TGAAACTTCAGGGCAGGGAGGTTGCGGATCTACCGTCATGGTCAGGGTAATCAGGGCAGGATCGCTGCTGCACGGCGTATAAACCGGCGTAAGGGTATTGGCACCAGCGAGAGAACCATAGCCATTGTGAGTCCAGGTAATCCTGTTGGAAGAGGAGGCGGAGGCGCCGGAAACGGTAAAGGATCGATCCCTGCATACCGCATCATCGGGACCTGCACTGACAATGGCAGGGGGGGATATTGTAAGAGCCACAGCCGACGAATCATCCCTGCATGGGCCTTGGGACAGCGCGTGCAGGGTAAGCAGCGCCTGACCGTTCTGAAGGTCGTCAGGCCCGGGCAGGTAGGTGGGATGTAAGATCGTCGGATCATCAAAGCTTCCCTTACCGGAGGTTGACCATATCAGCGACCGGTAGCGGGATGCCGATGACCCTGAAAGCATTACCGGGGAGTTGCCACAGCTGCTGAGCTGGGGGCCGGCATCTGCCGATGGTAAACGGGCCATCAGCAACAGTATGCCGGAAGAGTCGCCCGTGCAGGGGGTCTCGGCAGTTGCCACCAGGGTGAGTGTGACACTCCCCAGGCTGACATCGCCGGCACCCGGCGTATAAACAGGGTGCAGCAGGGAGGGGTCGTCAAAGGTGCCGCTTCCTGAACTCTTCCATAACAGCGCTTCAAAATGGGTTGCCACCGCTTCCGACAAGGTAACAGGATTGCTTTCGCAGGTGGCAAGGCTGCCGCCGGCATGGACCGTTGCCCGGGGAGTAATTCGCAGGGTCACCCGGGAGGTGTCATCACTGCATGGGGCATTTCCGGTGGCGACTAGGGTCAGCGTCATGGCGCCGGTGTCGGCCGGAACAGGAAAATAGGTGGGACTTAGGGTGATATTTCCCGTCAGCACTCCCTGTCCACCGGAAATCCATTTGATAGAATTGTAATTGAAGGCAGTTGCCTGGGTTATGGTAATCGACATCCCCTGGCAGGCGGTAAGATCAGGCCCTGCATTGGCGACGGGGGTAGTATAAACCTTTACGGGGAAGGCAGGTGATGGCGGACCCTGGCCGCATCCGTTGCTCCCGTTGACCACAATGTCGCCCGATAATGTGCCGTTTCCGAAATTAACAAGGATGTCATTGGTTCCGTTTCCCGAGATAATGGAGGCCCCGGCCGGCACAGTCCAGTCATAACTGGTTGCATACTGTACCGGTTGAACCGTGAAGTGTGTTCCTGATATACCTGCACAAAACAGCGAATCACCCTCAATGTTACCGGCTGTGCCGGGAAATGGGTATACCATCACCGGGAAGGTGTTGGTTGAGATGCCGGAACACCCGTAGGGATTGGAATAGCTGACGCTGATCCAGCGGTTGCCGGGTGAAGTCCAGATAACGTGTGCCCGGTAGGTACCCTGTCCTGAATTGATCACCCCTCCTGCCGAAATGGTCCAGGTATAACTGTTCATACCTGCTTCGGTTGTGTAAAAAACGAATCCGCTGCTCACACAGGCGCTGGGGTTCCCCTTGATGAAAGGTTGATCGGGAAGGTTGGCTGTGACCCTGACCGTGTCTGACTTCGTGTGGCCGCAGGTATCGGTAACCGCCACCGTATAGAGGTTTAATCCGGGAACCGGTGTGGCAGTAATAGCGGGAGTGGTTGCGCCTGTACTCCAGAGGTATTGGTAGGGTGGCTGGCCTCCCTGCGGGGTCGCATGCAGGGTGACCTGATCACCGGAACAGATGATGGTGTCGTTGCTGGTCAGCAGGTTCATTGCAAGGTAATCGGCAATGTAAACTGTGTCGGATTGCTGCTGTATCGTGCTGCAGCCTTGCGTCTGGATCCCGATAATGACGGTTTCGATGCCCTCCGTGAGGGTGTCGCTCAGGGCATGAATCACCAGGCTGGCGGTGGTTTGACCGGCCGGGATAATCACCGAGGCGGGAAGACAGGAATAGTCAACACAGTTGGTGGCTGTTCCTCCAATGGTAAGCAATATGGTATCGGCCTTGCTGATCGGAGTGTCGAGCACGAAATGGATCGTGGCGCTGGCACATCCCTCGATGGCATTATTTCCGATCTGGTAGGTGACCGATGGTGTTACATTCGTACTGGCAAAACTGCCTTTTTTCAGAAAAACGCCTGCATCGAGGATATGATCCAATGCGTCGGCGATGGCAAGTTTTATGTGATAGGTTGCACAGGGAACCACGGCATGGCGGGCAGTAAATACATAGCTTAAGGCATCGTACTGGAACCACTGGCCACCCGAATTATTCCAGGCTGACGCGGAATTTGCGCAGATGTTGTTGATCGTGACAGGATTGGAGGTGCCGGGCATCAGGGCGATATCGATACTGTTGTTGGAGTAAGGGCCGGTAATGCCGGGACCGCTGAGAAAGAAACCAAAGGCATCGTTGAACTGGTAACAGAACTCATAAAACTCTTCTGAACCGAACACATAATTGAATTTGATGGTATCTGAAACAGGTACAAAATCAAATTCGATCACCGCCTTATCGTAGGTGACCCCTCCGGCCAGGATCGACAGGTCAGGGTCGCCCGGGCCGCCGGTATCAGCCCCTGCCCCGGGAAGGTTATTGGGGCCAACGGCAATCGAAGCCATCCCGTTGGTCATGATCAGTCCGGCATCAAGCCCAAGTTGTGAAAAGGCAGGTCCGGTGGCGTTGAATGACCCAACCTGGTCGCTGGTAAGGACAGCGGTGGAACCATTGTATTTGACATTGCTGATGACCACGCCTGATCCAACGAGCCAGTTCTGAACTAATTGGGCCGGGGTCATCCCCAACGTTGAGCCGTTGGCAACAGTAAGTTGACCGCTCGATTCCTGGCTGAAACATATAAGGATACAGATCAGACAAAAACCAGGATAGGGTTTCATGATACGGATCATGGCAAATATTGAAGCAGGGGTTACGTTGATGCAAGGTAACCTATACAAATATACATCAAATCAATGGAAACCGCATCGTTTTTTCCATCCGCACAATATTTTTAGCGGCAGTTTCGTCTCCCGAATTTTCAGCTCCAGGAATCCCTGTTTTTCCGTAATTTGCACCCTGTTTCGTATCACTCATCCAAACTGATAAACAACTACATTCCAATGAAAGTAATCGCCATAAACGGAAGTCCCCACCGCGAAGGGAACACATTCCAGGCCTTGACCCTGGCAGGAAACGAACTGACAGCAGCCGGTATCGGGTTTGAGATCCTGCATATCGGTCACAAAATGATCCATGGTTGCATTGCATGCGGTAAATGCGCCGTGAACCGTGATGAAAAATGCACTATTGTGACCGACGATCTGAACGACTGGATACAGCAGATCCGGCAGGCCGACGGGATCATGCTCGGTTCGCCTGTCTATTATTCCGGTATCGCCGGAACCATGAAGAGTTTCCTCGACAGGTTGTTTTATGTTTCCGGATCAAACGGGGGTTTTTTCCGTCAGAAGATCGCGGCAGCCGTGGTGGCCGTTCGCCGTACAGGAGGTTCCTCCACCTTCGATGCCCTGAACCATTATCTTACCTATGCCGAGATGGTTATTGCCACCTCCTGTTACTGGAACGTGATCCATGGCCGTTTGCCGGGTGAGGTGATCCATGATCACGAAGGGGTGCAGATCATGAGGGTGTTAGGGAAAAATATGGCCTGGCTGCTGAAAATGAAAGAGGCCACTGCCGGGATCGTTGCGCTCCCAGATGCGGAGAAAAAGGTGGTGACCAATTTTATCAGGTAGGGCGATTTTTCTCACCGATACTACCAAATCCTTATTCATTGAGCTTGTTGAAACTTCGTACCCTGGTTTGCCAGGCAGGACGTCCTGGTCCATTTCATACATGACCTGGGTCGGCTTCCCCTTAAAAGGTTCCCTTATCCACCGGGCAAATATGCGTGCGGCAAGCATCAGGGATAATGTTTCCGAATCGGAAAACCTTCAATGGAATCTCAAATTCCAATACTCCGGTCTGAAGCCCGCATCGATTCAGTATGGAGGAAAATTATTTCGAAACAAACAGCTTGTCCTGCATCATAGCTTTGACCGTTGTCTTTGCAAAGGTATAAGCCAGTTTATCGGTACCATCTTCCAGCGACCCGCCGAGCTGCATCGACCACTGTTCATCTTTGGAGGCCCTGTTGAAGAAGTCGACCGTGAGTTTGACGATGGTGACCATTTTAGCCCCTCCGGCGATGGGTACGCTGGCGCCGGCATAGCCGCCGTACATGCCCACACCCACCCCCACGCTGAGCGTAGCAGTGTTTTTGACCTGTTTTTCAGCGCCGTTGACAGAATAGACCAGCAGGGCATCAACCTGGAGCGAGTCGGCAATGGCAAGGAATGCCTCGCGCGAGGCAACACGGGACTGTTTGATATGGGAATAGGCCGCGATGGCGATGATTCCCTTGTCGGTCAGGAGTTTTACAGTTCTGTCTTCAAGCTGCTGCCGGGCGCCCATATCCGTTATTTTGGCAAGTACCATCACCTTGCGGTAGGGTTCGGGTTTATAGTCGGAGGCTTTCCAGGGACTTTGCGCCATGATGGCAGGCTGCATCAGGACAGTCAGGCAAAAAGCGGTAAACAGGTGTCTCCTCTTCATTTCTTTGGTTTTAGGAGGATTTTATCTAATTTGGTTATAAGGCTGTTTAATTTTTAACTTCAAAAGTACCAGGTACACCCTTGAAACCTGTATCTGCCGGTAATTTACCTGCCATCCATTACAAGGTTCAGGAAAGCGGTTCCTGAGAATTAAATCATATTTTCGCATGCATCCGGAGTGAAAAAATATTTACAGGACCCTGCCTTTCCCTATTATAAGCCGGGTTAATTAATAACTGATATGCCCCGCTTAAATATAAATGGTTCGTCACCAATTCGGCTGAATAAAACAGTTCTGCCAAATATTCCCCTCCATATTTCAGGTTGCCGTCTCCAAGCATAAATCCCAAGCCGCCGGCCTTTAAATACATCCTGTGAGGTTCTGAAATTCCTGAGGCCACGAAAGCAAACCCGATATTATCATATTTTCGCTTCCATTTTTCTCCCGTAAGGGTGATTCCGGCACTCAGGGCATGGTCGGTTTCAGTGAAAGCCCATGTCTCATTATTCCCGTCATTCCAGCTTGCCCTGAAAAAGCAACCAGTAAAATCATTTATTTCCTGTTCTGCATTTATCCCGAATCCAAATTTTGTATGACCATATGCTCTGGTATTCTCAATGACAGGATTCTGCTGGTCTGATGCAATGCTTTGCCTGTAATTGCCCATATTGGCGGTCGTATAGAATCCCAACAGGCGGATTGCGCCAAATCTATTATTCAGCTTATATCTGTATGTATATTCCAGGGTATTCGAATTTGCCAGCAGAATACTCCAATTCATATCACTGCCGTTGGCTGTTAACGGAACCAAGGAAAAACCATATCTTAATTCGTGCCGGGGCGAAATAAATTCTACAACAATGCTTGGGGTGTAACCGCGTGTATTGGCGGGATAATCCCAGGCTCCGTTTGACATCAGGGCCCAGCTCATAAATTGAGTCCTTGGGTCATGACTGTATCGATTTGCATCAAAATAGTCGGCAATTCCGATTTTTCCAATCGTGAAGGCAACGTATTTAACGGGCACATATTCAGCCAAATGATTAAAGTCGCTCTCCTGGTAATTGCTTTCAGTTGTCAGCGCGAAAAATTGTCTGTAAAAGAGTCGTGCAGGATAGATTTGTGGCGCAGGGTCGCCTATTCTGTAGGTTTCACCATTAGGTGCGGCTGCAATGCCCAGCGTTCTGCTGAGCCCGTATCCCCCGGCAATTTCAGGATCCAGAAAAATGGATGCACCTTTCCAAAGCCTTACGCCAAGAAACAGCGTCGATGTGATGGAGGTTTTATCTTCCTGCTGCGGGAGCAAACTGTTGGTACCTGTATACGTTGCTGAAAAGGCTGGTTTGAACTGATTAATCACCGTTGTCTGGGCGTGTATGGTAAACCTGTCGATTTTAAGCGTATCCTGATTCCGGGCGTAAATGGTCTGACAACCTGCAAACACTATAAATATAAATACTGGTAAAATTCTCACAAATATGGTCGTATTGCTGTTGAATAACTGAATGATAAATTAAAAACGGAAGCTGTTCCCTGCTATGTTTCCATTCCTCAACTTTCCTGTCAATCAATAAAATCCCAAAGTTATAACATTCTCAAAGACCATCACAAGCTACCTGTTAACCCGGTTGTATTTGTTGCATCGGTATGGTCTGACCTTGTTTTATCAAGAAGAATACCTGTCGAAAATATCCTGGTACCGGTAAAACCTTGCAGCGCCTCTTGAGAAGCGGAGCAAGCAACGAAAACAGCCGGCAACAATCAGCCCCTGTATAAAGGGAAATCATGCGCCAACCAGGTTGATAACATCGGGGAAGACAGAATAGGTTAACAATTTGTTAATCTTGCATTGCCGGCATTTTATTAGATTTGAACTG
>CAIYQH010000396.1 GCA_903928285.1 uncultured Bacteroidales bacterium | reverse complement strand
TGCATACAATGCAGGCAATGCATACAATGCAGGCAATGCATACAATGCAGGAGGATATGTTTATAAAGATCCGGGCAGGGAAACTTTTGGGTTTCCTTTCTTTTTAGCTTTTTCCGGGGTTTTTCTCATCTTTTTGGAGGCAGATACGGGCATCGACGGCAATTACCTTTTCCTCTTTACCCAGCAATGGGTTGAAATCAAGTTCAGTGATTTCGGGCGCTGCTTTAAGCAGGGCTGAAAGGCGTAGCATAACATCGGCAAAAGGCTCCTCATTCACCCCTTTCTGCCCGCGGATACCCTGGATAATTTTGTAACTTTTCAACCCGCGGATCATCGCAAGGGCTTCAGCCTTGCCCAGCGGCGACAATCCCTTGGCCACATCCTTAAAGACTTCGGTAAAGATGCCACCCATGCCGCACATGATGACATGACCGAATTTGGGCTCAAACTTGGCGCCGATGATCAGTTCAAGGCCTGAAAGCATCGGCTGGATGAGCACGGCAGTGGTATCCCTGATCATGATCATCCGTTCAAACTCCCTGGAAGCCGCGGCTTCATCTTTTACATTCAGCACCACGCCACCGACATCCGACTTATGGACAGGTCCAACGACCTTCATCACCACGGGGAATCCAAGTGTGGATGCTGCCTTCGCTGCATCTGCCGATGTAGTCACGACGGCTTCATGCGCTCTGGGAATGCCGCATGCATCCATCAATCCCTGGATGGAGGCCGGGGAGAGATAGCCATCGCCGGCACCATCGATGATAGCGCGGATCTTTGCCGTGTCGACTGCCGGCAACTCAGGATCGGCCGGGGATGGTTTCGGGGTGTGATAAACCCGGGCCAGGGCATTGCCGAAAACCACCTCGTCGGGAAAAAAGACATTGCCTTTGGCAACAAACTCCTTCACCTCTTCATGGGCTGTGAGCATGGAGGGCAAGATCGGAAAAACAGGCTTCGCCGACGACCGCATCTTCTGGTCGAGCAGGTCATAAACGTCAAATACCGGGGTCAGGCCTGGTGTGCCGAAGATCACAGCCATGCCGTCGACCTGGCTGAATTTCAGGTCTGCATAATCCAGGATGGTGCCCAGCTGCTGCGAGGTTCCCGTGGCCAGGAAGTCGATGGGGTTGGCAACGGAGGATCCGGCATATAACTGTGCCAGCAGTTCCTGTGCATCCGGCCCGTCAATGGCTGGAACATTCATCCCCGCATTTGAAAGGGCGTCGGTAAGCATGACGGCAGGGCCGCCGGCATGGGTGATGATGGCCATATTTTTCCCGTGAAGTTCGGGCAGGCTGAAAACAGATGCCACGCTGATCAGATCTTCGCGGCCATAGCAACGCACGATGCCTGCCTTGCGGAAGAGGGCATCCACGGCATCGTCGGGGCTGACCAGCGCACCCGTATGCGAGGAGGCCGCCCGCATGCCTGCTTCGGAATAGCCGGCCTTGATTGCGGCGATCCTGCAGCCTTTGCGGATCAGGGAGGCTGCATGTTTCAGCAGCATCTGCGGTTTGGAGATCGTTTCAATATAAAGCAGCTTGATCCTGGAGCTGGTTTCCGGGTCGAAACTTTCGTCAAGATGGGCCAGTATCTCCTCTACGCCAAGCTGGGCGCTGTTTCCAACAGAAAACACCTGGGAGAAGGTAATGCCCTTGGGGATCCCCGCCTCCATGATGAACACAGCCGTGGCCCCGGAACCCGAGATAAAATCACATCCTTTGGGATTCAGCGTGGGAATCGGCTTGGTAAATACGCCGTGATAACAGGGCGTCAGCAAGCCGATACAGTTCGGGCCAATCAGCGACCCGTTAACGCCATCAATAGTTTCCACTACTTTTTTTTCCAGCAGTTTACCTTCGTGACTCTCTTCACTGAAGCCTGCGGATAGGATGATAAATCCACGTGTATTCTTCTGCCTGACCAGCATATCAACCGTGTCGGGAATGAATTTGGCTGCAATCGCCAGGATGGCAAGGTCAACTTCGGGCAACTCCGACGGATCCCGGAAGCTCCTGGTCCCCTGGACCTCTGTCTCCTTGAGATTCGTGACAAACAGGTCCCCTGCGAAACCTCCCTCTATCAGGTTGCGGAGCACCGCCCCGCCGGGTTTCTGTACATCGTTGGAACCACCCACAACTACAATACTTCCGGGGTTCAGTAGCGCTTGATTGATCATACCGTGAATTTTTCGGCTAAATTATTAAAATTATCCTTGAAGAGAACATCCGTAACGCTCCGGCCAGTCTTCTTTCCTATCTTTACCTGCCGGATCGTGATCATGACCTGTATCAGACCGCCTATCTACGGGCTGATGCCTTGTTGATCCGTTTGCCGGCCAATCGTGACCTGAGAGGAAACATATGTTATTTCTCCGATCCTGATTGCCCCATTCTTGCTTTTACAGAAAAAATCACGAACAATGAATAGTCCATCGCTCGTTACCCTGAAACAGGAGCTGAACCTGATGCCACCGGCGGAACTGGTAAAGGTCTGTTTGAAGCTGGCGAAATACAAAAAGGAGAACAAAGAGCTCCTCGCTTACCTGTTGTTTGATTCAAATTATGAGCCTGCGTTTGTGGCCCGTGTAAAAGCTGAGACCGGTGCTTCATTTGGCGAGATCAACAGGAGTAACCTCTATTTTGCAAAGAAGGGTATCCGGAAGATTTTAAAGACCTTAAACCGCTATGCCCGGTATTCTGGTCTGAAAAGGACAGAGGTCGAACTGCGTATTCATTTTTGCGTTACCCTTTACAAGTCAGGAATTCCGATATTGCCAGGAACCGCGCTGGGCAACATTTTTGACGGGCAGCTGCTGAAGATCAGGAAACTGATTGCAGGTCTTCATGAAGACCTGCAGCACGATTATCAGGAAGAGATCAGGGAGATCCTGCGGTAAAGGCATGATCAAGGGGGGAAAAGGAAAACCGGAAGAAGTCTCCGTTAAAAGAACTTCACAAAAGGAATAAAAGGGGCTGTTCCGGCTTTATAGATCTCCCAGTCGGCGCGGCCTTCATATTTTTTTTCAAGCATGGGAACGCCTGAGACAAAACGCAGCAGCAGGGTGATCACAACAGGGCTGACCAGGGCATACCATCCATGCGGGAATCCCAGAGCATAGCAGCCAAGGCCCCACCATACAAGAGCCTCGCCGAAGTAGTTCGGGTGACGGGTAACCGACCACAGACCTGAAGTCATGAGTTTGCCCTTGTTTTCAGGGCTTTTTTTGAATTCGGCAAGCTGATAATCGGCCAGGGTTTCGATCATGAACCCTGCGCCGAAAACTGCAAGGCCAACAGAATCCCAGGGACCGAGAGGGCCGCCGTTGCTGAAGCAGATAAACCAGATGGGAGCCGATATGATCAGCATAAAAACTCCCTGCAACATAAATATCTGGAAAAAGCTGCGCAGGATAAAGTATCGCCAGGTATCGCGCCATGCCTTGTACCGAAAATCCTCTCCTTTCCCGCTGTTTCGGACCATGATA
>CAIYQH010000395.1 GCA_903928285.1 uncultured Bacteroidales bacterium | reverse complement strand
TGATCAATCGTCAGTTTTACCATGTCATTTTATCGTGATGGAATTTACCGGGCAAATCTGCCGGCAGATATCGCATTTTATACATTTTTCCGGGTCGATGGAATGAACTTCATACGGTTTGAAGGCAATGGCATCGGAAGGGCACCGCTGGGCGCATTTGGTGCAGCCGATGCATGTTGCGTCAATTTCATACCGGATCAGCGGGAGGCATTTTCCCGCAGGGCACCTCCCCTGCAGATGAGCTTCATATTCTTCACGGAAGTTGCGCAGCGTGGTAAGTACCGGGTTGGGCGCCGTTTTGCCAAGCCCGCACAAACTGCCGCGCGTGGTGCTCAGCGCGAGTTTCTCCAGGTTGACGAGATCTTCATTTGTCCCGTTGCCACTCCTGATCTTGTCGAGCATCTCCAGCATCCGCCGGGTGCCGATGCGGCAGAAGGTGCACCTTCCGCACGACTGGTTCTGGGTGAAAGAAAGGAAATAGTGGGCGATGTCGACCATACAGTCCGATTCGTCCAGCACGATCAGTCCGCCCGAACCCATCATGGTGCCGGCCTGTTTCAGCGCTTCGAAGTCGATCTGCATGTCGGCCGACGAGGCTGGCAGGCACCCGCCCGAAGGCCCGCCGATCTGCACGGCCTTGAAGGTCTTGTCGCCGGCGATGCCGCCGCCGATCTCCTCCACGATCTGCCGGATGGTGATGCCCATCGGCACTTCGATCAATCCTCCCCGCTTTACTTTTCCAGCCAGGGCGAATACCTTGGTGCCCTTGCTGCCGGCTGTGCCGATCTTCGAAAAAGCCGCCGAACCATGGTGGATGATCCAGGGGACAAGCGACAGGGTTTCGGTGTTGTTGATGAGGGTGGGTTTGCTCCACAAGCCTTTTTCAACAGGATAGGGCGGCCGCATCCGCGGAAGTCCCCGGTTTCCCTCGACCGAGGCGATAAGGGCTGTTTCTTCACCGCATACGAACGCACCGGCTCCGCCAAAAACGCGGATGTCAAAAGAAAATTCTGTCCCAAATACCGATGTCCCCACGATCCCTTTTTCCCGGCAGATCCGCAGGGCTTCGGTGATCCGCGTCACGGCCAGCGGATATTCTGCGCGGATGTAGAAGATGCCATGCGTGGCCCCGGCAGCATAGCCGGCGATCAACATTCCTTCGATGATGCGGAAGGGATACGATTCAAGGAGCATCCGGTCCATGAAGGCCCCGGGGTCGCCCTCGTCGCCGTTGCAGATCACAAATTTTTCAGGAGCATCCTGGTCTTTCACCATCTGCCATTTCCGGCCCGTAGGGAACCCCGCTCCCCCGCGGCCGCGCAAGCCGCTCTCACGGATCTCGTCGACCACCTGCTGGCGGGTCATCGTATTCAGGCACTTCTGCAGGGAATCGAAGCCCCCGGCCAGCCTGTATCCTTCGATATCTATCGGGTTGGCCACGCCCCGGTTCTCGGTGGCGATGTTCACCTGGGGGCCCAGAAATTTTGAAAGCGGCGAGTCGCGCTGCTCTCCCAAGTATTTCCTGAACGATTTCGGCGCCCCATCGGCAAGCACATTCTCAAAAATATTGAAGAACCCGTTCCTGAAGCGGCTTAAATATCCCCGCGGCTTAAAATGGCTGAGCACCACCTCCCTGACCTCCTCCGGCTTGATTTTGGCATAAAAGGCAGGCAGTTCGCCCGGCTTGATGATCTCCATGATTGGCACCTGGTTGCAGATGCCCACGCATCCCACCTGCTGAACGTTCACCTTAATATTCGCGTGCATAAGGGTCTTCTCCAGTTCGGCTTTCACTTCCGAACTGCCGCTGGCAACACAGCACGATCCCAGCCCAATGCGGATCTCGCCCTGGAAATCCCCGCCGCCTTTGGTTTCAGAAGCCACCACCGGCATCCCGTCACGTTGTTTTGAGAGGAAGTCGCGGATCACCTCCCCGACATGCTCGGGAATCACATGCCCGTAGGTTACCTCGTCGATCCTGATGGCCGGCGCCAGGGTACAGCACCCGAGGCAGGCCACCTTTTCGATTGTGAAATCCATGGCGGCATCGGTATCCTCATCATCCTTTAGTTTCAGCTGCCTTCTGAAGGCTTCGTACACGAACTGCGCCCCCTTCACATGGCAAGCCGTGCCGGTGCACACCCTGATGCGGTGCTTCCCTGCAGGCTGGTGCCTGAACTGGGTGTAAAAGGTTGAAATCCCCGAGATCCGCGTCGGCGTGATATCCGTGGTTTCGCACACCCTTTTCATCGCCGGTTCGGGGAGAAAGTTGAACTCCTCCTGGATATCCTGCAGGATGGGGATCACGGCATCAACCTTACCCCCGTGACGGGCAACGATGCGGTCGGTAATCACGGCGATATGTTGTGAACCCAGGTCCATCAGACCATATTATTTTCTGGTTCCCTGGCTGGGAGCCATAGTTTACCGACCAGGATGGCAGAAACTGTCGGGAGCCATATGTTTCTCTGAATAATCATGCCCAGCATGACCGTGGCGTAACACGCCCCTGTGAGGATAAAAACGGTCTCAAACGCGATCCTGAAGGCAATCAGCGACAGGAGGGTCATGAAGAGTTCTGTCAGCGAACAGGTTATGAACAGGTCGATCCACAGGGCCGCCAGGCGGCGCCAGAAGCCAGCTTCGTTTTTTGCTTTCATGTTCCTCTTTTTTTACACGCTATGTATGATATAGCCGTGCCTATCCTGAAATCAGATAAAGTGATACAGGAAAACCACCGTGGCGTCAAAGGCTGTTTTTTTGTTATCCC
>CAIYQH010000394.1 GCA_903928285.1 uncultured Bacteroidales bacterium | reverse complement strand
TGCGTAACCGGCGCGGCCAGTTCGTGGTCGGCATTGAATGATCCGTCAAGGTTGATGCAGGTTTTTACATCCTTTAAAACGGCATAGGTCGATTCAGCTTTGCCCGTCCCCAACACAAAAAAAGCGGCCCCTTCACCAGGCAGGGCGCCGGGTGTCGTCTCTTCCAGAATATTCAGGTTTCTGACAGGCGCCATTTTCCATTGGCCGGTCCTTCTGGTTATGAGCAGGTGATTCGGCGTCATCTCGTCGATACCCCCGATCAGCACATTTCCGTCGGTGCGTTCCCCCAGCAGCATGATGCCATCCAGCAGGGCGCTTTCAAAGGAGAAGGTGCGGTGAACATAGGTTGAGTTGTAATGATGACATTTCAGTTGTATGGCAACCTGCGAACTGATGGTGTTGTAGGTTGACTGTATAAAGGGGGTAGGGTTAAGGAACTTTTCATCACCGGTGATATCCCCGAGGATCTTCTCGGTATCTTCAACGCTTCCCAGCCCGGTACCGGTGATGATGGCATCGGGCATACTGCAGGATGATTCTGCGATGCTGATCTTTGCTGCTGTTATGCCCATTTTGATAAGCCTGCTCATGCGCCGCGACTGGAGCGGATCGATATAATTTCTATAAACAGGCTCGATGCATTTCAGAAAATCGGATGTATACTCCATGATTTCCGTAAGAAAGCCATTTGATACAGATGTAGGTTGCGGGGAGATAAGGCCGATTCCGTTGATAAAAGGCATAAGTTAATTTTCCTCCATGATTAAATCTCCGGCCTTTGTAAAGATCAGGGAGGTGTCGTTTCCGCCAAAGCCAAATGAGTTTGACATGACCGTCTGGATACGGACATCGGTTAAAAGCTTTTGCACAGGAGAAAAGCTCAGCTCGCTCATTTGTTCTTTAAAATTCAGATTGGGCAATACCAGACCATATTGAAGGCAGAATATTGAAAAAACAGCCTCTATGGAACCCGCTGCACTCGTGGTATGACCTGTAAATGGCTTTGTGGAACTCACCGGGGGAACATGGTTCCCGAAAAGTTTTTCAATGGCACGTCCTTCGGAAAGATCATTGTTGTCGGTACCGGTACCATGTGCATTGATGTAGTTGATATCAAAAGGCGTCAGACCACTCATGTCAAGGGCCTGTTTCATCGCCAGAAAAGCCCCGATACCATCGGGGGAGGAGGCAGTCTGGTGAAATGCCTCACAGGAATTACCCCACCCGGCAAGTTCGCAGATGGGTATGTTGCCGGTAATTTCCAGGCTCTTTTCCGATTCCAGCACAAGGTAGGCCGCACCCTCTCCCAGGTTGATCCCGCTGCGGTGCTGATCGAAGGGCTTGCAGGGCTCTTTATCGAGGATCTTCAGGGCATTGAAGCCGTTCAGATGAAACTTTGTTAGCGATTCGCAACCTCCTGTCAACGCCCTGTCGAGACGACCGCTGCGGATCATACGTGCGCCCAGCATGATGGCATTTGCTGCCGAGGAGCAGGCGGTGCTGATGGTGGTCACAAAATCGCGAATACCAAGCAGGGCGGCAATTTTCTCCGTGCTATCGGCACAATCGTATGAATCGATATAGATATTCCGGGAATCATTTTTGAGAAAATCGCTGTAAAAAAGTTCACAGCGGTCCATGCCTCCCACGGTCGTCGCGGATACTAGACCCGTAGTCAACCCGCGGTGCTGATCAAGTTTCCCGTGGCGGAAGGCCTCTCGTGAAGCGATGATCCCCAGCAGGGCATTCCTTGAATAACCCTCTGTAACGCCAAGTCCGGCCATTGAGAAAAGCTCTTCCTGGGTTTTGGAAATCTCACCAACAAGCAACTCCTCCTGCAGGATGGAGGATATATGATGAAGCCTGCCTGTTCCGGGTGATGACGCTAACAGCGATCCAAGGTTTTCGGCGATGTTATCTCCGATGCAAGAAATGATGCCATATCCGGTAACGAAAATCCGATGGGGCATTGTGGATCACTTTTTGTGCTCCGTGATATATTCG
>CAIYQH010000393.1 GCA_903928285.1 uncultured Bacteroidales bacterium | reverse complement strand
GCCGGTGTCGGCATAGGTGGGTAGTACGAACACCCTGGAGCGCTTGACCTCTTTCAGTACATCCTCGTGGTCGACGAGGTGACCGATAAAGGTGATGTTATCCTTCAGGTCCAGCTGGTCGATCTTTGCACGGAGAATGGCCTCGTAATCAGCCGAGAGCTGGGTCCCCACGATTTTGACCGAGATGTCAGGCTTTTGTTTTTTCATAAGGCCGGCCGCCCCGATGAGATCTTCAACCCCCTTGCGTTTGATGATGTTCCCGACAAAGCAGATGTCGGCCGTAGGATCTGCCTCGGGGAGGTCAAATGCCAGGCTGGAAATGGGGTAGGATAAATAGTAGATTTTTGCCTGCGGGTTGAGGCTCGTGATTTTATGGTCGAAATAATCGCAATTCGAAATGAAATTTTGTGTTTTCCTGAACACCTCCTGCTCCAGCCCCGCCTGTTTGATCATAAACTTATTTCCCGGGTTTGAGGCGATGACATCCGAAATAAATCCCTGGATCCAGGTGACGGAGGGTATCTCCAGCCCAATGGTGGCGAGGGAGTTGACATCTTCGGTGCCGTGGGCGTTGACCACATCGGGTGCCACCTGCCGGATAATTTTCGCGATCTTGCGGCGCAGCAGCCAGTAGTTGGTCTGCGCATCTATCCTGAAATAATCGGGAAACCCCTTGTTCAGGATGGGTACCCCCCGTTTCAGGATGTGAAAGGTGACATGGCCGACCGTAACGGTCTTGTCGGATGAAAAATAGGGACAGGTGGTAACAATATGGAGCTCATGCCCCCTTTTGTTCACCTCCAGCATCAGGTTGTACATCCAGGTGGCCGGATGAAACTTGCGGTAATTCAGTGGTTTGTCAAAATGTTCATTCAGCAGGAAGAGGGGATAGCTGGATAGCCAGAGGATCTTCATCAGGAGCGGGATAAGTCGTTTACACGGATAAATTTCAATATGGAAAGCGAAACACCGATCCAGATAAAAAGGACCATCGGGTAATTATGCATCGCCATTAAATTGATCTTATATTCATTAATCAACATAAAGGCGAAGAAAAACAGGATACTGAAATAGATAGGTATCAAGGGATGTTGAATTCCTGAAAACCCAACTCCCAGGGCCTCTCCTATGACAATAAGAAAGATCGTCAAAAAGGCAACAGCTCCCACCCATCCGAACAGCATGGGCAACCCAAGATACAAACTATGGATATCGGAGGTTACATAGGTTTTGCCCCCGGGAAGTACGAGTCCCCGTTTCCCGAACCAGGTATCCCCGTTCATGGCCGGGTTGCCATATCCTTGTCCAAGCCACCACGAATCATCCTCAAGCCGCTGGATACCATGGGCGAAGATGATCCCGCGGTTAATTTCTTCCCCGTCCAGCACTTTGTCCATCGCCAGGGCATTGACATCAATCAGCGAGAGCCTTTCCTTTAATGATTCGAGCCCGATAAATTCTGAGGATGTTAAAACAAAAGTAAGAATCACAAATACAGTGGAGACCACCTTTATGAAATTGGTCATCTTGAAATTAAACAGCTGGGAGGCTGCATAAATTGTAATATAGGTAATCGAAATGATGGTAACTGACCGGGAGTTGCTGCCGATGACATTTAAAAATGCCGCGAGGGCCAGTACAGCTACCCATTTTCGGTTGATGCCGATGGCCGCCCGTAATTCGCTGTTAATCAATATTGGGAAAGAAAAGATAAAGGTCACTAGTGAATATTCGCCAAATATTGCATAATTGTTAAGCGTGCCTGCAGCCATTGAAGAGGCATAGCCCACTTCCTGAGAAACCAGCGGAAAGACCGGTGAGTTCAGGAAAAATGTACCATATCGCTGGTTGATGCCAACAATAAAGTTGTACACTGCCAGGATTGCACAAATCTTGATAAACAACCGCAGGTGAATCATCTTGAAGTCCTGGTTAAGGATAAAGATCAGTATAAGGAAGATACTTAGAAATGAGATCCCGGATAATAATTTGGGAAAAGAATCTGCTTCATTATTAATCAGTAATCCGGCAAAGTTCATTATAAGCACAATGAAGATGCAAAACCGAAGTACCTTGTTCTGAATGGTCAGTTTGAAATTGGGAGCCTTTGGTTGGATGAAATAATAGAGAAGAAACAACACGAAAAAGATAATATTAAACAACCCTCCCTGGTTTTCAGCATAATCAAAGTGACTGAGGATGAACATGACCATTACCAGGGAGAAATTGTCATCTTTGGAGATATATCTGTTATAAAGGAAAATGGATATAGCAGAGAATCCGATAAACCAGAAGATGAAATTTGAAAAATAGTAGCTGATTGCCAGGTGTCCCAGGAGCAGACAGATCGCGCTGGAATAGAGGATCGACTTTAATTGTTTTTTTTCCACAGTATTTTTTAAGGGCAATATTGAAGTGTTGATATTTGGGTTGGTAATTGGTTGCCGGATCAATGGGACCGGGCG
>CAIYQH010000392.1 GCA_903928285.1 uncultured Bacteroidales bacterium | reverse complement strand
GGATAATAAATACTGTTGTTTCCTGCTGCCCTTATCGTTCCGGTGAGCAATTTGCCGGAACGATATTTTTTAATCAGGAAAAAAAGGATTACTTTTGAGGAACGTTCACGTTTAATCGAACAAATTATGACAAAGATAATGGACAAGACGGTGCTGATCACCGGGGGAGCAGCCGGGATCGGCCGGCTCATGGGGGAGATGTGCCTCCGGGATGGCGCCAGGCAGCTGGTGATCTGGGATATCAACAAGGAACGACTGGATGAAACCACGCGTGAACTGCATTCCCTTCATTTCACAGTTCATCCCTATCTGGTCGATGTTTCTGATCTTTCGAAGGTAATGGAGGCGGCCGGCAGGGTCAGGCAGGAGGTGGGGGAGGTGGATATCCTCATCAACAATGCGGGGATTATCACCGGAAACAAGGATTTTGTCAATTTTACCCATCCCGAGGTGGAGCGGACCATGGCGGTTAACACCAGTGCACTGATGCATGTAACGCTCGAATTCCTGCCGGGGATGATCCGGAAAGGTTCTGGCCATATCGTGAATATTGCTTCTGCCGCGGGTTTGCTGTCAAACCCACAGATGTCAGTTTACTGTGCCAGCAAATGGGCTGTGGCAGGCTGGTCGGAAGCCATGCGGATGGAGCTCGAACAGTCAAAATCGGGCGTGAAGGTGACGACTGTTACCCCCTCTTATATCAACACGGGTATGTTCGAAGGTGTAAAAGTTAATCCCCTGTTACCCATGCTGCAACCCGCCGCCCTGGCCGCAAAGGTGGTTAGGGCGATCAAATCCGGAAAGCTGTTTGTCCGTGCGCCCTTTATGGTCAAATTGCTGCCGCTCACAAAAGGAATACTCCCTGTCAGGTTATTCGACCTGGTGGCCGGCAAATGGCTGGGAGTATATAAATCCATGAGCGGTTTCAGGGGACATGGTGGGTTGTAGGAGGGGGCCAGGTTAGAGGAGCCTTAGACAAACCTTAGAGGAGGGTTAGACCGAAGGCATGAAAAAAGCAAAAAAGGAGAACGCGATATACCTTGCATTGGGCATGGAACTGTAAATTTGAACTTATAATGAACGGTAAATATACGAAAACCGGGGGATTTTTTCAATAAAAAGGGGGGATTTTTTCGATTGCAATATGTACCCGGTTCAGGTTGTTTGTGTATAATCTGTCATTTTTAAAGCATTGTAACTTCGTTTGTACGCTAAACTATATTGAAGTGAATCCTGGTGAGTAGTCAAATATAAAATACCTAAAAAAATGAATGAACAGGTAAAATCGGCAGTAGAAAAACAACGGAAGTTTTTCAACACGCACCAGACAAAGGATGTCGCATTCCGTCT
The DNA here is from genome assembly GCA_903928285.1 of uncultured Bacteroidales bacterium. Lineage (GTDB taxonomy): Bacteria > Bacteroidota > Bacteroidia > Bacteroidales > FEN-979 > CAIVAT01. Next base: position 718 of record CAIYQH010000392.1, on the reverse strand, counting down.
TACGAAGTTGAAAACGTTGAAAAAGGCGATCCTGGCCTACGAGGAGAGGTTATACGACGCGTTGTGGCAGGATCTGCATAAATCGAAGTTTGAGGCCTATGCCACCGAGATAGGGCTGGTGCTCACCGAGATCGGGGAGCATATCCACCACCTGAAAAAATGGGCCAGGCCAAAGCGGGTGTTCACCAACCAGATGATCCACTTCTGGTCGACCAGCAGGATTTACAGGGAACCCTATGGTCTAACCCTTGTCATAGCTCCCTGGAATTACCCGTTCCAGCTGCTCATTAACCCGCTCGTAGGAGCCATTTCCGCCGGGAATTGCGTGATGCTGAAGGCCTCTGAATATACCCCGAAAACGGCTGAGGTGATGGGGCAGATGATCGCCGAGTTCTTCCCGCCTGAATATATTACCCTCTTTGGCGGGGGACGCCTTGCAAACCAGGCGCTGCTGGCCGAGGAATGGGATTATATCTTTTTCACCGGCAGCCCGGTGGTGGGGAAAGTGGTAATGGAAGCCGCAGCCAGGAATCTGACCCCGGTGTCGCTGGAACTGGGGGGGAAAAGTCCCTGTATTGTCGACCGCGACGCAAATCTGAAGATCGCCGCCAGCCGCATCGTGTGGGGAAAGTTTGTCAATGCCGGACAGACCTGTATCGCCCCTGACTACCTCTTTGTTCATCGATCGGTGAAAGATGAGCTGATGGAGCTGATGAAG
>CAIYQH010000391.1 GCA_903928285.1 uncultured Bacteroidales bacterium | reverse complement strand
TTTGTCAAAGACCCCTCATTTATTCAAAAGTAACATGGCAAAGATCGAACTGTTTGCCCCCAAGATCCTTCGCTTCGAAGGCGGGTATGTCAATGATCCCAAGGACAGGGGAGGAGCAACGAACATGGGCGTGACCCTGGCCACCTGGCGACAGGTAGGCTATGACAAATATGGTGATGGAGATATCGACTGCGAGGATATCAAACTCCTTTCAAAAACTGATGCCGTCTCCGTGCTAAAGCTGAATTACTGGAACCGGTGGAAGGCCGATCAGATCATCAACCAGAGCATAGCCGAAATCCTAGTTGATTGGGTATGGTCCAGTGGGAAATGGGGCATTGTCCTGCCGCAGCGGTTGATGAAAGTCCCCGATGACGGCCTTGTAGGAATGGCAACCCTGTTTGCCGTCAACAACGTCAACCAGCGCGGACTCCATGGTGCCATCTTCCAGGCAAGGAAGACCTTTATTGACGAACTGGTCAGAACTCATCCGGACCAGGCTAAATTTCATAATGGTTGGATGAACCGGTTGAACAATTTTACATTCACAGCATGACAAAATCAAGTTTGTTGATCCTGCTCCTGGCCGCAATGTTGCCCGGCTGTATTTCCGAGAAAAGATGTTCTGAAAGATATCCTCTGGCCCAAAGGTCGGATGTCTATGTTAGGCACGATACGATAACCAGCACTAAAGATTCCCTGATCCCAATGCCGGCAGACAGCGGCTTGATCAAAGCGCTGCTGGAATGCAGGGATGGTAAAGTTGTTGTCAAAGAGATTTTGGAAGCCAGGCCAGGCCATCATGTGGTTCCGTTCATAAATCTTCAGAATAATATCCTGACCACCGGCGCCAGGGTCGACAGCAGCTCGATCTACTTTTCCTGGAAGGAAACGCATATCCGGGAATCACGCATGGAGTCCAGAACAATTGAAAAGACAGTTTACAAAGTTTCAGGTTTTCAAAATTTTCTGATCTGGTCGGGCGGGATAGCCTGGGCGATCATGGTCATCCTGGCTGGTTTTAATCTGATCAGGTTCTATCTGAAAAGGAAACTGCTTCCATGAACCAGGTCGAAATAGATGGAAAAACATATTCCATGCCATCCGGCTGGAACGAGCTAACCCAAAAGCAGGTATTGTTTGTCAGCCGCCTGTTCCAGGGGCAACTGACCATGGTTGATTTTAAACTCAGGGCCCTGTGTGATTTCCTGCCGGTCCGCTCGAAAGTCCTTAAACGGATCCATCCGGAGGATGCTTATTTCCTTTGTGAGACCCTTGATTTCCTTTTTAGTGAGGTCTCCCTGACCCGGAACATTCTGCCTGTAATCAGGACCGGCAGAAGAACATGCACTGGTCCATCCGATGCGATGATGAACTGCACCTTTGGAGAATTTACCAGGGCCAACTCCCTGCTCGATGCTTTCGCAAAAACTAAAGAGCAAAAGGATCTTGATGAATTGGTTGCAGTTCTGTACCGGCCCCGGAAATGGTTCTGGTTCATCCGGAAGGCGTTTACAGATAACCAGGATCCCCGGCAACGCTTTGCCACCCGGTCTTTGAAGACACGCTGTAAAAGGATGACCAGGGTGGAGTACAGCATCAAATATTCCGTTTTCCTTTTCTTTTCCGGAGTTATGAATTCATTGCCGATATTGTACCCTTATGTGTACGAGCAGAAAGGAGAATCCGGCAGCGAAGACAATGGCTGGGCATCACTGATCATCTCCCTTGCCGATGGCAAGACCGATGATAAAAGCCTTGAAAC